>DALYGT010000193.1:0-3377 GCA_031971375.1 Burkholderiales bacterium
CTTCGCGATCCTCCGGGTGGATGGCGCGGTAGTAGGTGTCGATGGTCCAGACTGGTTGCAGCGCGTCGTAACCGTAGCATTCATCGTGCCTTAGAGAGCGCTCGAAGGTGCCGGTGGCGGTGTCCATCTCCCAGGTGCCCAACTGTGCCGCGTCCATGGCGTAGCTCAGTCGCGTCTGGCTCTCGCGCAGCGCGGCTTGGGCACGCCGTCGCTCGGTGACGTCGCTGGCGATCATCGAGTAGCCGCTTACCGCGCCATCGCCGTCACGCACTGGAGACAGCGTCACCGCGACATCGATGCGCTCGCCGCCGCGCTTCTGTCGCTGCGTATCGAAGTGAGGCACGCGCACGCCGCTGATCACCTTGAGGGCCAGTTCGGAGGCTTCGACCTGCAGTTCGTCGGGTACCAGCATCGCGATGTCCTGGCCGAGCGCCTCCCCGGCGCGGTAACCGAAAAGCTCTTGCGCCCCGGCGTTCCAGCTGGTGATGACGCCGTCCGGCGAGGTGGAGACGATCGCATCGGTCGTCGATTCGACGATGGCTGCGAGTCGCCCGACCTCTTTTTCTGCGGCCTTGAGTTCGGTCTCGTCGATGATGAGCATCGTCATGCCGCGGACCTCAGCATCGTCGTCGCGGGTGATGGTCGAGGTGACGCGCACCAGTGCCTCGCCGCCACCACGTCGTGCAAGCGCGAAGCCGATAGTCGCGGTATCGCCATTCGCGGCCAGATGAGCGATGCGGGTCAGGGTGCCCACATCTGCGCGGGAACCATCCGCTGACAGCACGACCTCGGGCACCAGACGCCCCCCGGCATCCGCGGCTGGCCAACCGGTCAGGCGCTCAGCGACGTCGTTCATGCGCAGAATGCGGCCATCGGCGTCTGCCGAGATGAATCCTGCGCCGATCATGCCGAGCGTCGCCGACAGGCTCAGCTCGGTGTCGAGCAGGTGCTCTTCGGCGGTCCTGCGCATGGCGACCTCGCGTTCGAGTTTGGAGATCGCGTCCTGCAACTGGTCGACCGAGGGGATCTTGAGCATCTTCGGCAGCAGCGGCCACAAGCCGACCGCCGTGACCACCGACACCACCGCAGTGAACACCTTGGTCACGGCATGCGCGCCATACGCTGGCACCCAGACGGTGAGGATGTCCATGATGTGGGTGATGCCGCAGCCAAAGATGAACACGCTGAACAGCACTGCCACCCAGCGGTAGCGAACGTCCGGCCGGCGACTCAGGAACGCGACGATCACCGCCGGGATGGAGAAGTACGAGATCGCGATCACCGCATCGGACGTCACCATCGACCACAGCAGCGCTGGCGTCCAGGTGAAGCAGTAGCCGTGCGGCAGATAGCCCTTCTGCGCAAAGAATTCGGTGAACAGGTCCATGCGGCCTTTCCTCTGCCAGCCAAGGCAAATGTGTGCGGTAGGGTTGATCTAGACAATGTTTTAACATGCTTTATGCAGGACTTAAACCCCTTCGATGGCATGGATTTGTGCGCAAGACGAAGCCCGCGCCGCATCTTCCTGATGACAAAATGCAAAAGGCCCGACGAGGTCGGGCCTTGGTGAAAGTCGGGGTGTGCGCCGGGCGGACGCACATCGGATCGGCGGTGTGTGGTGCCGGAGATAGGAGTCGAACCTACGACCTTCGCATTACGAATGCGCTGCTCTACCAACTGAGCTACACCGGCATAGGCCGGATTGTAACCCGTTGATAGCCTCTCGCCCAAACACGACTGCCGCGTGGACCGGCTGCGAGCAGCCTCGCAGCCTTACCAGGCGTTCAGGCTGCGGCGGACTCGACCTTGCGCACGCGCAGGGTGAGGTCGATGCGCTCGACGTGGAACCCGTTGGCGATGGTCTCGATCGGAAAGCCGTCGAGGACATCGAGCGGTATGTCGTGCAGCGTATCGCTCTCGAGGTCGTGCAGGTGCAGGTGCGGCTGCGTGTTGGGGTCGTACAGCGTCACGCCGGCGCGAGAAGTGACCGTTTGCAGGAGGCCCTTGTCGACGAAAAGGTTCAGCGTGTTGTAGACCGTTGCGCGCGAGACGCGGGGTCGGCTCTGATTGACGATGCCGAAGACCTGCTCCGCCGACAGGTGCTCACGCCGTGTGAGCACGAGTTCGGCGATGCGCAAGCGGGGGTAGGTGGTGTTGACGCCCAAGCTCCGCAGAACACTGGAGATTGCGTCCGGACTGACGAGGGGTCCGTTCATGGCCTGATGGTCCTTTCATCACGGGTGTCATCTCAACTGGACAGTCAAGACGTAAGGTGATGTGGACATTTGGTTCCAAATCGAGACGCATGTCAAGCGTCTTGCAAGGTTTTTGCGTGAGCGCCCAACGAACCGACGAGTGCATGCGAGACGTAGCGCATCCTCGGCGCTGGTTGTCCGCGCCCTGACCGGTCTCAGTGCTGGTCGGTGGGCGTGCCGGTGCCTGCGCCCCCCAGCGACTGGTGAGCGCTGCGCAAGGGTTCGCACCGCGCCAACGACTTGGCGAGCTTGCGCTCAAGCACCGCAGCCATCTCGTCGGTTCCGGCCTCGACAAATGCTGCCGCCACCAGTGCGGTGATGACCACGTCGCAGGCCTCTTCGATGACCGCGTCACGCGGCAGCTGGCGGGTCCAGGTGCGGGCGAGCTCCCCGGTCTCCTCGGCGAGCTTGACCAGATTGCGTTCCGGGCTGTTGCCGGGGATGTCGTGGGCGATGCGCGTGGCTGCCTGCAGGAGTCGGTCGAGGTCCATGGGGGGTGGGGTGCTGTCGGGGCGTTCGATTCTGCCATGCACCCCCGACCCGCTTTCACGGCGGATGGGATCATCGCGAGTGGCGATGTGCGAGCAGCCTGCTTTCTCCCGCCCCGACAGCGGTTGTATGCTCCATCACATGGACGATGGACGCGTTGACACCGATCATTTCATTGCGGCTCGCGGTGCGGAGTGGGCGCGCCTGCGCCGCGATCTGCACGCGCACCCCGAGCTTGCGTTTGCCGAACACCGCACCGGCGACCTGGTGGCGGCTCGCCTTGCAGCCGCAGGCCTGCAGGTGCGGCGCGGTCTCGGCGGCACTGGCGTGGTCGGGCTGCTCGACGGGCGCAAGCCAGGGCCGGGGCTCGGCCTGCGCGCCGACATGGACGCGCTGCCGATGCACGAGGCCAACAACTTCGCGCATCGCTCGGTGCACGCCGGGCGCATGCACGCGTGCGGGCACGACGGCCACACCGCCATGCTGGTCGCCGCCGCCGAGACGCTGGCGCAGTCGCCGGACTTCGCCGGGCGGGTCGCGTTCATCTTCCAGCCGGCCGAGGAGGGCGACGGCGGTGCGCGCCGCATGATGGATGACGGACTGTTCACCGAGTTCCCGTGCGAGGAGGTCTAC
>DALYGT010000194.1:0-3369 GCA_031971375.1 Burkholderiales bacterium
GCCAATGCCGCTGAACAGGTCCAGAACACGCAGCGCGTCAACCATCGTCGCGGCCCTCGCGCGGGGCGTGCTCGCCGCAGGTGCCCCACGACCACTTCATGTCATGCATGGGCTCCGACTCCTCAAAACCAATCCGCATCCGCACGTCGTTTGCGGTGTTGGTGCAGGTGCCATAGTGGCGCTCGACGTTACCCGCCGCGACCATGTGCCCACGATGCTTCCACCACCGGCACGTTTCACACCGCTCAACCATGGCCGCCTCCCGTGAGCGCGCCCGCGCGGTACATAACGGGCCGGCTGGGATAAAGGTCTCCGGCTTCCGCAATCCACCAATGCCCGTTGGGCCACTCGCCTTCGTAGCGAGCGGTGTGCATTCCGGTTGAGCCGAACTCAATGGCATCGAACTCTGTGCCGTCTTTCGGGCAATAGATAATGTCGTTCCAGCCAAGCTCTTTCAGTCGCTGGTAGGCGTCCATCATAACGCGCAGGCAGGCGTACTCATCGGGAAGAATCTCTGCACGGCGTTCTGCGCTTCGTTCATGAGCCTCCAGCGCGCGCGCCAGCTCCTCGGTCGTGCGGGTGTCGCTCATTGCCGCTCCTCCGTGGGCGCCGGGATTGTGGGGCCATCGCCCCCGGCTGGCTGCGGGTTCGATTTCCGCGCGCGGATGGCGGCGGCGATTGCGTCCTGAACAGGGGACTGCGCTGGGAAAATGCCGCTGCGCATATCGGTTGCGATGTGGTCCGCAGTTGTCCAGTCGTCCGCCACGCCCGCAGCCTCATCCAGCGCGGCGTTGCGCGCCGCAGCGACCTCCGCGCGCAACCGCTCGACCTCCTCCACCATCGCCAGCAGTTCCGGCGCGTGGCGGGCGAGGTTGGCGGAGGCGGCAAGAAACGCCATGTTGCGCTCCATGCAGTCCGCTTCAAAGTCGTTTTCATAGTCGCCGACGGCAGCGGCAATCTCGACGCCACCGCGGCCCACGAGCTGCGTGTCGTCGACAAGGGGCGTCGCATAAGGCCCCTTCGTCGCGCCCGGCAGCGCCTCCACCACCGCACGCAGCGCGGTTTTCAGGTCGGTCATGGCGTCTCTCCGCGTGCTTTGGCGAGGGCGGCGCGGGCAAGCGCCTGCGGGCTGCCCGGCTCATCCATGCTTGCGGGAAGAATGGCGGTCGCGCGGTGTAGCGCCTCCAGCGCCGCGTACAGGTCCGGCGCCGCTGCGATCAGGTGGGCGTTGGCTTCGCGCGGCGGTTCGTTCTCGCCCATGTCGCGGTAAACGCACGCCACAGACCCTCCAAAGGTGTCAACGACAACACGATCATTGGGCTGTGATGTATGTGCCCGCACGCGCCACGGCCCCGGCGTAAACTTCGTCTCGCTCATCGTCACTGCCTCCAAGTGCCTCTCCGCAGCGCGCATCGCGTTCGACGGGTCCAGGTGGTCGCCGCGCATGAAGCGCGTGGGGTCATCTTTCATAGTCGCCTCCGAACACGCTGCCCGCAGCCACAAGCACCGTCAGCGCGGTTTTCAGGTCGGTCATGGCGTCACCGCCTTGCGCAGCAGCAGGCGCGCGTCGCGCAGCGCGTCCATGGCGCGCGCGTAATGCGTGAGCAGCACGTCTTCCATGTCGTCCACGCTGACAGAGCGATGCATGGGCGGGTGCGCCAGCGACTGGATCGTGTTCAACTGCGCGCGCACGCGATCCAGCGCGTCGAGCAGGTCACGCCGGGCCGGGCGCAGCATGGCGCGCTGTGCGCCGTACGCCGCGGCGGCGCGCTCGGCGGTGTCGGTGTCGGTTTCGTGGGTGAGGGTGTCGAGAGTCACAGCACCTCTCCCCGCCGTTCAAGCTCCGCCTCAGCGCGCGCGAGATAGGCGCGCCGCATGTCCTGATCGCGCTCGACCACCGACATGATCTCCAGCATTTCGCGCTGCCGATGGATGTTCGCGCGCAGCATGTCGCTGGGGATGTCGCCAAGGCTCGGGTCCGGGTCCGCGTTGCCGCGCACCGGGATGCGGTCCGTGATGGAAATTATGACGCCGCCGATTGGCCTGAGCATGTCCGTCCTCCGTCGCGTGAAGCGATGGGGGGACCATAGCGATTTGCTATGTCACGTCAATAGCGATTTGCTACACCCGGATTAATCCGGCTCGACATACGACCGGAACCGCGCAGCGGCGGTCACGCGCACGTCCACAATCGGCGCGTCGTTCTGGCTGAGAAGGGTGTGCAGGCCCGGCTTCGATCCGGGCGTGACCTGCTTGAACAGGCGGCGCCCGTCGTCCAAATCCACAATGGCAAGCCGGTAGAGGCATTCTGACACCTCTGCGCACGGGCGCACGACAATCAGTCCGCCTTCGGAGAAAACCGAGCCCATTGAAACGCCGCGGATAATGAACGCGACGTCGCCCTCTTGCGCGCCGACCGGCGCGTCAATTTCGTCAAGCTGCTCAGCGTCAAAGGGGAAGACCTGAGCGCCAGCACCCACATAGCCCATGAGGCGAATTGTGACCCGCTCGGCAGCCCCCTGTCCAGTCAAAATCCACCCGGCCGAGACCTTGAGCCAGCGTCCGTATTTCAGCGCCTGCTGGGGGGAGATGCCGCGGCGGTTGGCCTCGTGGTCGGCCCAGTTCTGGGGGTGCGCCCGGAATTTCCGCGCCGCCTCGGCAATGCTCTTGATGCCGGCGTGAACCCTTCGGGCCCAAGCCAACCGCTCTCCTGGAGAATCCATTGACGGCGGATAGCACATAGCCCTGTAGCGTTTGGCTTTGACATCACCATAGCAAATCGCTATGGATCACGACATGAACGCTCCCATCCGAACCGCCGCCGATGTGGTGGCCCTCTGGCCGGACTACGAAACCATGGCCCGCGAGCTTGGGCCTGACGTCAAGGACCACCAGCCGCGCGACTGGGCCCGGAGGGGGAGCATCCCGGCGCAATACTACAAGCCAATCATCGAAGCGGCGAGGGCCCGTGGGTGGCTGCATGTGACTGCCGACCTGCTCACTGACATCGCCGCACGTCGCCGCGACGTCCCTGACGTCGAACTTGCCGCCGCGGCGAAGGTTTTGACCGAGAAGGGCGCCGCATGACCCGCGCCCCGCGCCCCAGCCTCTGGCCCTACGCGCTCGCCGTCGCCATCGGCGCGCTGTTCCTCGTCGTGCTCGTGGGGGCGTGGTGATGGCCCGCGAGCGTGAGTCCAACAAAATCCGCACCCCCGCCGCGATGTGGGACCGGCTGCAGCCGACCTATCGCGCCGCGCTGATGGTCTGCGGCGAAGAAGTGGAATGCGGGATTCCCAACGCGCACGCGCAGCATTTGCAGTCGTGGGCGCTCATCCGCCCCACGCGCCACGGCTACCTGCTGACCGCGTG
>DALYGT010000195.1:0-3274 GCA_031971375.1 Burkholderiales bacterium
GGGGTCGCGGTCGAACACGCAGCGGATGTCTTCGCAGAGGCGTTGCAGCGCGTTGGGCACGGGTTCGGCGGTTCGCGGGGGCGCGAGGAATCCAAAGAGGCGCGGAGTTTAGCAGGCGACCGCGGGCAGACCTTGTCCATGTCGACCCGCCCCGATGCGATTCGGGCGGGTTCGGACCGGCGTGTCAGCCGCCCTTTGTCAGGTGCTTCTCCATCGCGGTGAGCAGCCCGCGCAGGATGTTGACCTCCTCGCGCAGCGGTTCGGCGCGGGCGATCAAGCGCCGCAACTTGGGCTCGAGCCGGCGCGGGTTCTGCGGGTCGTAGAACTCGAGCGCCTGCATCACCCGCAGCAGGTGGGCATGCAGGCTCTCGATCTCCTCAAAGCCGGCGGGCGCGTCGTCGTGGCCGGCGGTGCGCAGGGCGGTCGCCCCGGCCGCCAGCCGCACCTCGTAGGCGAGGATCTGCACCGCCGAGGCGAGGTTGAGCGAGCTGTAGACCGGGTTGGTCGGGATCTGGCAGAGCAGGCTGCACAGCGCCACCTCGTCCCCCGAGAGTCCCGCTTGCTCGTTGCCGAACACCAACGCCACTTCGCCCTGGCCGGTCAGCGCCAGCAGCCGCTCCGCAGCTTCACGAGGCGCCACCTGTGGCGCGGCGATCTCGCGCGGCCGGGCGGTCAGAGCCACTGCTGCCACGGTGCCGGCGAGCGCTTCGGCCAGTGTGCCGACCACCCGGGCGTTGGCGAGCAGGTCACCGGCACCGGAAGCGCGTGCCTCCGCCTCGGGGTCGGGGAAGCGCAAGGGCGACACCAGCCACAGCTGGCTCAGTCCCATGGTCTTGCAGGCGCGCGCGGCCGCGCCGATGTTGCCCGGGTGACTGGTGTGGCTCAGCACCACGCGGACTTTGGTCAGTGCCGTAGAATCCTGCCCAGTCACCGGCCCGCCACGCGGCCCACCGTTCTTGTCCAATCCGTCGAGTCCTTCCCATTGCTGCCCGCCGCGCGGGCCGAGGTCATTGCCATGCATCCGATGCTCAACACGGCCATCAAGGCCGCCCGCAAGGCCGGTTCCATCATCAACCGGGCCAGCCTCGAGCTCGAGCAGGTGCGCGTCGCCAGCAAGCAGACCAACGACTTTGTCACCGAGGTCGATCACGCCGCCGAGCAGGCGATCATCGCCGTCCTCCGGGAAGCATATCCGGACCACGCGGTGCTCGCCGAGGAGTCCGGCGCGACTGGCGACTCGGAATACGTCTGGATCATCGACCCGCTCGACGGCACCACCAACTTCATCCACGGCTTTCCGCAGTACGCGGTCTCGATCGGCCTGCAGCACCGCGGCCAGATGAGCCAGGCGGTGGTCTACGACCCGGTCCGCAACGACCTCTTCACCGCCACGCGTGGGCGCGGTGCCTTCCTCAACGACCGCCGCATCCGCGTCAGCAACCGCCCGCAGCTCAAGGACGCGCTGCTCGGCACTGGCTTCCCCTACCGCGAGTTCGGCCGCATCGACCGCTACCTCGAGCTGTTCAAGGCGTTCGCGCAGGGCACGGCAGGGATGCGCCGCCCGGGGTCGGCGTCGCTCGACCTCGCGTATGTTGCGGCGGGCCGGCTCGACGGCTTCTTTGAGATGGGGCTGGCGCCATGGGACATGGCTGCCGGCAGCCTGCTGGTGCTGGAGGCGGGCGGTCTGGTCGGCGACTTCAAGGGCGACGAGACCTACCTCGAGTGTGGCGACATCGTCTGCGGCAACCCCAAGGTGTTCGCGCAGATGATCGCGGTGATCGCGGGCGCTGCCGGCAAGTCCTGACGCGCGGAACTCCACGGCGTAATTTCCGACTAAAATAGTCGGGAAAACACGTCAGGGGTCGTCCGCACGCGATGCGGCGGCCGCGGAGGTCACATGCGTCTCACCACCAAAGGCCGTTTTGCTGTCACCGCCATGATCGACCTTGGCTTGCGCGAGCATGCCGGTCCGGTCACGTTGGCTGGCATCAGCGAGCGCCAGCGCATCTCGCTCTCGTACCTGGAGCAGCTGTTCGGTCGCCTGCGTCGCCGCAAATTGGTGGATAGCGTGCGCGGCCCGGGCGGCGGCTACCGGCTGGGTCGCGCCGCCGAGGCGATCTCGGTCGCGGAGATCATCCAGGCGGTCGACGAGCCGATCGACGCGACGAGTTGCGGTGGCAAGCGCAACTGCCACGACGACCAGGCTTGCATGACGCATGACCTGTGGACCTCGCTCAACGCGCACATCCACGATTACCTGGCGTCGGTGACGCTGGCGCAGCTGGTGGCCGGTCAGCGTCAGGATGGCGTCCGCCCGGTACGCGCCGACGACATCTTCCGCGAGCGGCGCGAGCGTTCCGCCGACTCGGTCGTCGTCTGACCGGGACGATACCCCCATGCCCGCCAGCGTCTTCCTCGACCACAACGCGACCACCCCGGTGGACGCGCCGGTGGTCGCTGCCATGGCGCCGTACTGGTCCGAGCTCGCCGCCAATCCGTCGAGCGTGCACCGTGCTGGCGTGGCGGCGCGACGTGCAGTCGATGCTGCACGCGAGCAGGTCGCCGCCTTCGTCGGCGTGCAGCCCGCCCAAGTGATCTTTACCAGCGGCGGGTCGGAGGCCAACAACCTGTTCTTGCGCGGTGTGGCAGCGATGCGCCGCCCCGACCGGGTGTTGGTGAGTGCCGCCGAGCACGCCTGCGTCAAGCGACCGGCGCGCAGCCTCGCGCGCAGCGGCTGGCAGGTCGACGAGGTCGGGCTGGACGCCGAGGGTCGCATCGATGCCGCCGATCTGCGCGAGCAGGCTGCTGGCGGGGTCGGCATCGCCTCGTTCATTGCCGCGCACAACGAGACCGGCGTGCTGCAGGACGTCCCGGCGTTGGCCGAGGTTGCACGCAGTGCCGGGGCGGCGGTGCACACCGACGCCGTGCAGATGGCCGGCAAGCTGCCGCTGCGCTTCGACGCGCTCAACGTCGACGCGCTGAGCCTGTCGGCGCACAAATTGCATGGCCCCAAGGGCATCGGCGCGCTGGTGGTGGGCAAGCGGCTCGACCTGCGCGCGCAGATCGAGGGCGGCGGCCACGAACACGGCCTGCGTGCCGGCACCGAGAACGTGCCGGCCATCGTCGGTTTTGGCGTGGCGTGCGAGCTGGCGGCGGCGCGTCTGGGTGCCGAGGCTGAGCGTCAGACTGCGCTGCGCGACGGGCTGGTCGGCTGGTTGCAGGCTGCCGGCGCCGTGGTTTTTGGCGCCGGTGCCGAGCGCCTGCCCAACACGAT
>DALYGT010000196.1:0-3270 GCA_031971375.1 Burkholderiales bacterium
GAAGGTGTCCGGCTTGTGCGCGGCACGGCGACGCTGGCCGAATCGCTCGGCTTCGAGCTGCCGGCGGGTCGCTACATCGAACTTGCCGGGCCCAACGGCAGCGGCAAGAGCACGCTGTTGCGGGCGCTGGCGGGCTTGCAACCACGCATCTCGGTCGGCTCGACGTGGCCGGACGCCGCAGATGTGTTCCTGTTCGAGCAAACGCCGGCGCTGCGCGTCGAACCGACCGCCGCAGCACACTTCGAATCAGCGCTCGAGCCACTCGGGATACGCCCTGGCGCCGCCGAGCGCGACCTTACTCTGCAGCGTGTAGGTCTGGCGCGCGCGGCCAACAAGCGCGTCGGGCAACTGTCGGAGGGTCAACGGCGGCGTCTGGTGCTTGGCATCATGGCGGCGAGCCAGCGGCGCGTCTGGCTGGTCGATGAGCCGGTCAACGCGCTCGATACCGACGGCATCCGCCTCTTCCTGCAACTGCTGCGCGAGCATCTGGCCAGCGGCGGCGTAGCGGTGGTCGCCACCCACCGGCCGCTGACCGACCTCGCGCCCGACCTCGCCGCGTTCTGCCATGCACAGGTCCGCCTGACCGGCCGCGCAGCCGAGGTGCTGCCGGGCGCTGCCCCGGCAGCGGCGACGCCGACGGCGACCGGGGCCTTCCGTCGCGGGACGTGCGCCAGCCCTCTGAATTGGGCCTTGCGCCGCGAACTCGCGCTGGCCATGGCGTCGCCGCGCGAACTGGTCTGGCCAGGCGTGTTCCACTGGATGATCCTGAGCCTGATCCCGTTTGGCGTCGGCACCGACCCGGCCGAACTGGCGCGCATCGCGCCAGGGATGGTGTGGGTGAGCGCGCTGCTGGTCACCCTGCTGTCGGCGGGGCGTCACCTCGAGGCGGACTTTGGCAGCGGCATCCTGTCGCAGCTCTCTGCCGCGGGGTTCCCGCTGACCAGCCTGGTGGCCGGCAAGGCCATCGCCCACTGGCTGCTGTTCGGTCTGCCGATGGCGGTCTACAGCGTGCCGCTGGCGCTGCAGTACAACCTCGACGGCACCGGCATCCAGGCACTCGCGCTGGCGTTGGCTGCCGGCACACCGGCGCTCGGCGCGCTGACCCTGCTGTTCGGCGCGCTCGGCCTGATGGCGCGGCAGGCGCAGGTGCTGGTGGCGCTGATGAGCTTCCCGGTTTTCGTGCCGGTGCTGGTATTCGGCGTGACCACCGTGTCGGCAGCGCAGGCCGGTCAGAGCCTGTTCGGCCCCCTGCTCACGCTCGCAGGTATCAGCGTGCTGGCGCTTTTCCTTGTGCCGGTCGCCACCCGCAGGGTCCTCGATCTCGCCATCGAATGAGCTGTTGCGCCGGTCTGTGGCAAGCCGACTCGCCACTGTTGTCAGAGTCCGGAAGGACTGCACCGTCTAGAATACAAGGATGATCACCTTCCTCAAGCAGCTCGGCTCGCCGCCGCGTTTCTTCCAGCTGAGCGGGCCGCTGTCGCGCTGGCTGGCCATCGCAGCAGCCGTGCTCGGCGCCCCCGGTCTGTGGCTCGCGCTGGTCGGCACGCCGACCGATGCACAGCAAGGCGAGGTCTACCGGATCATCTACCTGCATGTGCCGGCGGCGTGGATGTCGATGTTCCTCTACTCGGTGGCGACCGGCTATGCGGTGCTCTACTGGATCTGGCGCAGCCCGGTCTCGGCGGTGATGATGCGCGCCCTGCTGCCTACCGGCGCCTGGATGACGGTGGTCGCGTTGGTCACCGGATCCTTGTGGGGCAAGCCGACGTGGGGCACCTACTGGGTGTGGGACGCGCGCCTCACCTCCGAACTCATGCTCCTGTTCATCTACCTCGGCCTGATGGCGCTCGCCACCCTGGTCGAGGACGAGACCAAGACCGACCGCGCGCTGGCTCTGTTCACCGTGGTCGGCATGGTCAACATCCCGCTGATCTACTTCTCGGTGGTGTTCTGGAACACGCTGCATCAGGGCATGTCCATAGGGGCACCCGGCGCGTCGCGCATGGATGGGGAGATGAAACTGGCACTGTTGGTCTGTACCTTCGCGGTCTGGTTCGCTTGCGCCGCTATCGCGCTGACGCGCGGCCGCTGGCTGCTGGCCCTCCGCGAAGCGCGCTCGCGTTGGGTGCGCGACATCCCGTCGGTCAAGGACGCGGGAGGCCGCGCATGACCGCATCCACCGCGATCGTCGTGAGTTATCTGCTGGGGCTCGCCGCGCTGGCGATCGACGCCTGGCGCGCCCGCGGTCTGGCCGCCGAGGCCCGCAACCGCATCCTCGAGGACGCTGAAGACCGATGATGAAGTCCCCCGCCCGCCGCAAGCGCCTGTTCTGGATCGCCGGCATCGCCCTCGCCGTGAGCGGGACCGCTTGGGGCGTGATCCGCGCCTTCAACGACAACATGGTGTTCTTCTACACGCCGACGCAGTTGCTGGCGGGCGAGGCGCCGGGTGGCCGCTCGCTGCGCATCGGTGGCATGGTCGAGACCGGCAGCATCGAGCGCGAACCCGGCACGCTGACCATCCGCTTCCGCATCACGGATCAGGACAAGACCCTGCCGGTGACCTACACCGGCGTGTTGCCCGACCTCTTCAAGGAGGGCAAAGGCGCGGTGGCGCAAGGTGAGCTCAAGAACGGCGTATTCGTCGCCAGCGAGATCCTCGCCAAGCACGACGAGAACTACATGCCACCCAAGCTCAAGAACTGACACCGCGCGTCAGCCCCCAAGCCGCACCACACGCCCGCCCGCCGAAACCAGACAAGCCCACCGGACCCCAAGCATGCTCGCCGAACTCGGACAACTCCTGCTCGCCCTCGCGCTGGCCACCACGCTCCTTACCAGCGCGCAACAGATGTTCGCCATCCAGCGCGGACGCCTCGATGCCGACGGCGCCAATCGGCTGCTGACCGTCGCGGCCCTGACCAGCTTCGGGCTGACTTTGGCAGGCTTCCTGCTGCTCGCCACGCTGTTCGTCACCAGCGACTTCTCGGTGCTCAACGTCGCCGAGAACTCCAACACACTGCTGCCGGTGCAGTACAAGTTCGCCGCCACCTGGGGCTCGCACGAAGGCTCGTTCCTGCTCTGGAACCTGATGCTGTGCGGCTGGACAGCGGCACTGGCGTTGGCCTCGCGCGGGCTTGCCGCCGGCTACCGCGCCCGTGTGCTGACCATTCTCTTGCTGCTGCAGTCGTTCTTTCTGCTGTTCATGCTGACCAGTTCCAACCCGTTCGAGCGCCTGCTGCCGGCGGTGCCTGAGGGCCGCGACCTCAAC
>DALYGT010000197.1:0-3252 GCA_031971375.1 Burkholderiales bacterium
GTTGGCGCTGGCCCCGACCTTCTACATGCTCGAGACCTACGGGCGCGTGGTCTACAGCCGCAGCGGCAACACCCTGCTCATGCTTACGGTGATGGTTCTGTTGGCCTATGCCGTGATGGAGATGGCCGACTGGGTGCGCGGCAAGCTGATGCACCTCGCCGCCGACCGGATGGATGCCGAACTCGGCGAGCGCGTCTTCAACGCCACCTTCGATGCGCAGCTGCGCGGTATCCCGGTGGGCATCCAGCCACTCAACGACTTCAAGGCGGTGCGCAACTTCCTCACCAGCCCGACGCTGGCGGCGGTGGTCGACACCCCGATCGCTCTTCTGTTCATCGCCATCATCTTTGCCGTGAGCCCGCAGATGGGCGCGCTGTCGCTGGTCGGTGTGCTGGCCATGGTGCCGCTGGCCATCTACACCGAGCGCACCACCGGCGTGTTGCTCACTGCCGCCCAACGCGCTGGCATGGACGCTCAGCGCTACGCGAGCAGCAGCCTCGCCAACGCGCAGGTCATCGAGTCGATGGGCATGTGGCAGACGGTCCGCAAGCGTTGGCTCGAACGCCAACAACTGATGCTGGCTTTTCAGGCGGCCGCCTCCGACACGGCCGGCACCGGCGCAGCGATCAGCAAGTCGATCCAGATCCTGCAAGGGTCGCTGGTGCTCGGCATGGCCGCTTGGCTCACACTCGAAGGCAAGCTCGAGCCCGGCAGCACCGCCATGTTCATCGCCTGGACGCTCTCGGGCAAGGCGCTCGGGCCGTTGCAGACGCTGATCAGCCAGTCCAAGCAGATCGGCGCCATCCGCGACACCTGGCGCCGGCTCACGACCTTCCTCGGGCAGGTGCCCGAACGCGAAGACGGGATGGCGCTGCCGGTGCCCAAGGGCGCACTCGCCGTCGAGGCGGTGGTGGCCGCCGCACCCAACAGTCAGGTGCCGATCCTGCGCGGCGTGAGTTTTGTCTTGCAGCCGGGCGAGGCGCTGGCGGTGGTCGGCCCCTCGGCGGCTGGCAAGTCGACGCTGGCACGGCTGATGGTCGGGCTGTGGGCGGCGGCCTCGGGCCGGGTGCGCCTCGATGGCGTCGATGTATATGCCTGGAACAAGCAGGAGCTCGGCCCGCACATCGGCTATCTGCCGCAGGACACCGAACTGTTCGAGGGCACGCTGGCCGAGAACATCGCGCGCTTCGGTGAGGGCGACGAGTACCTTGTACGCAAGGCGGCGAGCGAGGTCGGCCTCGACGAGCTGGTGGCAAGCCTTCCGGAGGGCCTCGATACGCTGATCGGCCCGGGTGGCGTGGTGCTCTCGGGTGGCCAGCGGCAACGCGTGGCACTGGCGCGGGCGATCTACGGCGACCCGCGCTTCATCGTGCTCGACGAGCCCAACGCCAGCCTCGACGAGGCCGGCGAACGCGCGTTGCTGCAGACCCTGCTCACGCTCAAGGCGCGCGGTGTGACGCTGGTGGTGATGACGCACCGCACCAGTGTGCTGCCGGCGATCGACAAGATGCTGGTGCTGCGTGACGGCCAGGTCGCCGGCTTCGGCCCGCGCGACGAGGTGTTGGCCGCACTGCAGGGTCGCCCGGCGGTGCCGCAGGCACCGGCTGCACCGGCCGTCACCGCGTCCACCGCCACCGAAGGAGGTGCCGCATGAGCGCGCCGATGTTCTTCCAGCGCAGCCGGCTGACGCGCATCCTCTGGGCGTTCCGCCGCGAGTTCGCGCTGGTGGGCCTGTTCAGCATGCTGGCCAACCTGCTGCAGCTCACGCCGACGCTGTACATGCTGCAGATCTTTGACCGCGTCTACCTCAGCCAGAGCGAGCTGACCCTGCTCGCGGTGACCATCCTCCTGGTCCTGTTCGTCGCGGTGATGGGTTTTGCCGAGTGGCTTCGCAGCCGCCTGCTGGTACGTGCCGGGGTGCAGTTCGACAACGCCCTCAACGAGCGTGTGTTCCGCGCCGGCTTTCGCGCCGAACTCGAGCAGACCGGCCACAAATCAGCGCAGGCTGTCACCGACCTCACGCAGATCCGGCAGTTCCTCACCGGGACCGGCACCATCGCCTTCTTCGATGCGCCATGGACGCCGATCTACATCGGCGTGGCGTGGATGCTCCACCCCTACCTCGGCATGCTGGCGATCTTCTTCGTCTGCAACCTGGTGGCGCTGGCCTGGGTCAACCAGCGGCGCACCGCCGGCCCGACCCAGGCCGCTTCGGAGGCAGAGTTGGAGGTCAACAAGTTCCTCGGCGCCAAGCTGCGCAATGCCGAGGTGGTCGAGTCGATGGGCATGCTCGGCGATCTGCGCCGGCGCTGGAAGCAGCGCCATCTGGCGCATCTGCATGCACAGGGTCACGCCTACGACGTCGGCCACAGCGTGACGGCGTTCATGAAGTTCATCCGCTACAGCCAGCAGTCACTGTCGCTGGGGGCCGGGGCCCTGCTTTGCATCAATGGCGAGCTCAGCGTCGGCTCGATGTTCGCGGCCAACATCCTCATGGGACGTGCCTCGCAACCGATCGAAGTGCTGGTGGCGACATGGAGCCAGTTCCTTGAGACGCGACTCGCCTTCGGCCGCCTCGAGCACCTGCTCGAGGACCACCCCGAGCCGGCCGCCGGTCGTGCCGGCGGTCTGATCAGCGGCGGTGTCGGCCTGCGCGGCTTCTCGGCCACCGCGCCGGGGCGCGCCACGCCGATCATCAAGCCGCTCGATGCCGAGTTCCCGGCCGGCGAGCTGGTCGCGATCATCGGCCCGTCGGGCTCCGGCAAGAGCACACTGGCGCGCAGCATCATGGGCATCTGGCCACACACCCAAGGTGCTGTCCTGTTCGACGGCGTGCCGGTGGAGGACTACGACCGCGATGCACTCGGCGCCCAACTCGGCTATCTGCCGCAGGACGTCGAACTGTTCGAGGGCACCATCGCCGAGAACATCGCGCGCTTCGGCGAGCTCGACGCGCCACGCGTGATCGAGGCGGCGCAGCGCGCCGGCCTGCACGAGATGATCCTGCGCTTCCCCAAGGGTTACGACACGCCGATCGGGCCGGGCGGCAATGCGCTCTCCGGCGGCCAGCGCCAACGCATCGCGCTGGCACGTGCCATGTACGGCGACCCGCAGCTGCTGGTGCTCGACGAGCCCAACGCCAACCTCGACGACGCCGGCGAGGCGGCCTTGGTCACCGCCCTGCAAGGCCTGCGCGAACGCGGTCGCAGCGTCTACCTGATCACCCACCGCCTCAACGCACTGGCGGTGGTC
>DALYGT010000198.1:0-3206 GCA_031971375.1 Burkholderiales bacterium
GCCGATCGCCGTCTCGGGCGCGACCGGCTTTGTGCTGGCGGGGCTGGGTCGGCCAGACCTGCCTGCGGGCGCGACCGGCTTCGTTGCATGGCCGGCGGTCGCCGTGGTCGGTGGGGTGTCGGTCCTGCTGGCACCGCTGGGCGCTCGGCTGTCGCACCGCGTGGCGCAGCGACCGCTCAAGCGCACCTTTGCGGCGTTGCTGCTGGTGCTGGCGGCACGGATCGCGTGGGAGATGTTCGGGGGCGGCTGAGCCCCGTCATCCGGGTCAGGCGAAGGTATCGACCAAGCCCTGTCCGCCGCGTGTCAGACCGCTGGCCGCGCTGCCCGACGCGACCGCGCCGGTGCCGGTCACTCCGGCGACCATGAGGCTAGGGCCAGCGTTGCCACGCTGGCCGTCATTGCCTTGCTGCGGCTGGTTCTGGCTGCCGACCGAGGTCTGGCCGAGCGTGAGACCCTGCCCGGCAAGACTGGCGGCGAGTGCCGGCAGGGCCTGCTGGATGGCCTCTCGGGTCTGCGGCTGCACCGCAGCAAAACTCACCGCCGCCTGATCGCCATTGAGCGCGATGCGGACCTCGATGGGGCCAAGTTGCGGCGGGTTGACTTGCAGTGTGGCAGCGCTGAAACGGTTGTTGGCGACCCAGGCCAAGCGGTCGCCCATCTCGGTCGCCCAACGTTCGGCTTGATGGACCGGTGCCTGGATCGACAGACGCATCGGCTCAGGCGTGCCGGCGTTGGGCGCCGCGGCGGCGTTGGTCTGCGACTGAACGGCCTGCGCGAGCGCAGCGCTGTCGACCGGGTTGCTGCCCGGGGATGCACCACCAGTTGTGGCCTCCTGCAGGGTCGATGCGCCACCCGTCAAGGCGGCGATGCGGTCATCGAGGGCTTGCAAGGCTTGTTCGAGGCGGGGCATCACCTGATCCGCAATGCCAGACTCGATGCGGTCAGCCAGTGCCAGGGCCATCGAGTCCGGACCCACACCCAGCCAGCGGTCGAGCATCGGGCGGGTGCCAGCGTCAGTGGTCAAGGGCGCCGTTGTCGAGGTCCCGGTGCCGGACGCGGTGGTGTCGGGGGGCGTTGTAGAGCCGACGCCCGCCGATCGCAAAAGGTTGGCCAAGGCGCCTGACAAGAGTGCTGCAGTGGCGTCCTGCGCGTCGCTCGTCGCTGTGGATGCGGCCTGCTGGTTCCCGGCGGCCTGCAGCAGGGCGGCGACGAATCCGTCGCTGGCAATTCTTGCCGGGTCGGCGGCAAGCGCTCCTGGCCCAGGGGTGCTGGAGAAGGATGCCGTCGAGGGCAGCGCAGCGAGCGCATTGCCGATCGCCCGCTGCACGGCAAGGGCGACCGGCCGCGGCGCCAGTTCCGCGACCGGCCCGGAGGCCGCAGCCGGCGCGGCCTGCGACAGGTCCGCGACGGGCTGCCGCGAGGCAACGTCGTCGGCTGCTGCTGGCGATGCGATGCTGCCGCCGGGCAGGGGCGCGGTGTCCGGTCCGGTTTCGACAAGCGGCGCACGCCCGGTGGACACGGTCGGGACGGGGTCGGTAACCGTGGGCGCTGTCGTGCTCGCAGCGTCCGACGCCACGCGCAGGGCCTCGGCAAAACCCCGCGAGGCAGCTGTAGACGCGGGTGCGACTGGGTCTTGCGGGGCCAGCAGCGCCGTCGCTGCGGTGCCTGCGACCGCCTGCGTAGCCGGGGAGGGGGCCTGCCCGGATGCGACTTCGGGGGCGAGGCCGGCGACCTGCATTGCCAGCCCCTGGGGGGCCGGCAGCATCGCTTGCAGGACATCGGTGGCTGCGGTGTCGCGGTCTTCGTCGGTCTGTCTGGCGCCGGACGGCGCGTCGGGAGCGTCTGCTGACGTTCCGGATGTCGGCTTCGCGTTTTCGGCGCCACGCATCACCTCCGCAAAGGTGTTGCCGCCGTCAGTCTTGCGGGCAGATTCTGCCAAACCGACGCCCGTTGTCGCGCCAGAGGGCGACGGCGGCAGCGGTCTGATCAGGTCTTGCGGGGCGGTCATGGTTCGGGCGGGTCGGGTCGGCGGTTGCGGGTCGGCAAAAAATGCTGTGAAAAAGGCCTCGCGGCTGTTGAAGCAAAAGACGGGCCAGCTCCAACTGCACACGGTTGCGAACAGTCTTGCAGCGACGCTGTCGGACGTAACATGCCACCGGTCGACTCCGCTGCCAATACCCTGCTCTGGTGTGGGCTCGTGACCACGGGCCTGCAGGTGTGTTCGTTCGGGTCGGGGGCTGCCGCAGGGTCTCCTCGCAGCCGAAGCTGCCATCTCTCCAAGGAAGACGACTGATGGGCACCAAGCAAAGTGGCAAGCGCGACTTCGCCGGCAACAAGTCGTTTCTGCCGAGCAAGCCGTGTGCTGCCTGCGGCCGGCCGATGACTTGGCGCAAGAAGTGGGAGAAGAACTGGGATCAGGTCAAGTACTGCTCCGACGCCTGCCGCAAGAGGGGCGAGCCGCGATGAGTCTGCGCAATCTGGTGCTGGCGCTCGGCGACCAGCTGGATGCGCGCTCCTCGGCGCTCGAAGGCTTTGACCCGGCGCAGGACCGCATCCTCATGGTCGAAGCACGTGGTGAGGGTGAGCGCGTCTGGTCGCACAAGGCGCGCACGGTGCTGTTCCTGTCTGCCATGCGGCACTTTGCCCAAGACCTGCGCGGGCGCGGCTGGCCGGTCACTTACCACACGCTCGACGATGCGCCGCGAGGCGGATTGGCGCAAGTGATCGCTCACTACATGGCCACGCTTCGCCCCGAGGCGCTGATCCTCGTCGAGCCGGGCGAGTACTGGCTCGAAGGGGCGCTGCGCGACGCCGCCGCCGCTGCGGGTTGTCGTCTGGAGCTGCGCCTCGACACGCACTTCCTCGTCAGCCGCGCCGACTTCTTGCGTTGGGCCAAGGGTTACAAGCAGCTGCGCATGGAGTTCTTCTACCGGCACGTGCGCAAGCAGACCGGCATCCTGATGGAGGGCGACGAGCCAGCCGGGGGGCAGTGGAACTACGACGCCGACAACCGTGCGAGCTTCGGCCGCAAGGGGCCGGGGCTGGTGCCGGCGCATCTGGGTTTCCCGCCGGACCCTGTCACGCGCGAGGTGATGGACTCGGTGCAGCGGCACCTCCCCGACAACCCTGGCGCCTTCGACGACTTCGACTGGCCGGTGACGCGCGAGCAGGCGCCCGAGTTCGCGGCGCTCGAGCTCGACCTCATC
>DALYGT010000199.1:0-3141 GCA_031971375.1 Burkholderiales bacterium
TCCGTGGCCGCGAACCGAGTCTGGAGCCGCTGCTGCGGCACAACGGGATGGTCGGTCAAGGCTGACCGACCACCGGCGGCCGGGCAGCCTACTTCTCGACGCGGCTGATCTTCGAGCCCTCGAAGGTCAGGTTGTACATCAGGCCCTTGTTCGAGAAGATAAAGCCGATCACCGGTTGCCGCGCGGTCTCGGAATCGATCGAGCCGCCCGCGCCCAGTGTGGCGAGCGCCACGCTGCCGTCGACGCCGACCTTCCAGCCCTCGCTCTTCTGGAAATCCTTGAGCGCCTTGTCGGTCATGAACAGGATGACCTCGCTGCGCGCCTGGGCCCCGAGCTGCAGGCCGATCGAGGCAGCGGCGATGTTGTAGTAGCCGACCGTCTTGCCGTCGACCAGCAGCGCGCCTTCGCCGAACTCGCCGCCGACGATAAAGCCGCCCTTGACCACATTGGGGAAGACCAGCATCCCCGAGGCCTTTTGCGACAACTCGTGGCCGGCACTGGTCTGCTGCTTGAAGGCGACCAAGGTCGCCCTGACTTCGGCGTCGATCTCCTCCTTGGAGGCGGCGTAGGCGAGGTTGGCGATGCTGAGCAGCAGGCCGATGAGGAAGATGCGCAGGGTCATTTTGGTGCCTCGGAGCGTCGCGGTGTGGGTGCCAGATTACCGAATCCAGCAGTGTCATGCGGGGCGCGATCTGCCATCTGCTCGTGCCGTTGCGGTGCGTCAAGGTGACCGATCTCGGCGAGAATGGCGGCCCGCACTCGATCACGCGCTCCGCTCCCGCGGGGCGAAACGCCATGAAGCTTGCCGCCTGGAACGTCAACTCGCTCAAGGTCCGTCTGGATCAGGTGCTCGACTGGCTCGGCACGCACAAGCCGGACGCGCTCTGTCTGCAGGAGACCAAGCTCGAGGACGCCAACTTCCCTGCAGACGTGTTCCGCGAGGCCGGTTGGCAAGTCGCCTATACCGGCCAGAAGACCTACAACGGCGTCGCCATCGTCAGCCCGCACCCCATCGAAGACGTGCAGGTGGGCATCCCCGGATTCGCCGACGAGCAGAAGCGCCTGATCGCCGGAACGGTGGACGGGGTGCGCGTGGTCTGCGCCTACATGCCCAACGGTCAGGCCGTCGGCAGCGACAAGTACGCCTACAAACTTGGCTGGCTAGACGCCCTGCATGAATGGCTGAGGGGAGAAGTGGGCGCTCACACGCAACTGGCCCTGCTGGGCGACTACAACATCGCCCCCGACGACCGCGACGTGCACGACCCGGCGCTGTGGGCGGGCCAAGTGCTGTGTTCGGAGCCGGAGCGCGCAGCGTTCCGGCGTCTGCAGGCCCTGGGCCTCGTCGACAGCTACCGGCTGTTCGAGCAGCCCCCCGCGACCTTCTCCTGGTGGGACTACCGGCAAGGCGGCTTCCGTCGCAACCTCGGGCTGCGCATCGACCATGTCCTGCTGAGCCCGGCGCTGGCAGCGCGCTGCACCGCCGCTGGCATCGATACCGGTCCGCGCAAGCATGAGCGGCCTTCGGACCATGCGCCGGTCTGGGCCGAGATCGGCCCGGCAGCGACCTAGAAGAACGCGTACTCGAGTTGCGCGCGCACGGTGTTGCGAGGCGCGCCGGGCGAGGTGCCGATCAGCCACGCCGCGTTGTAGCGGAAGTAGCTGCGGCCCTCGAGCGGAAGCTTGCCGAAGACGGCCGGACCCACGCGATGGCTCTGGTCGCGTCCAGCGCCCCAGTCGGTCCACTTGCCGCCGGAGTCCCCCAGCGCCTGCACGCCGAATTCGAGCTCCCGCTTCCAGCGGTACTTGGCTTGAAGTTGGTAGAGCATCTGGTTGAGGCCGGATTCGTCGGAATCGATGTAGCTCTTGATCAGCAGGTTGGCGTTGAGCTGGATCTTGTTGGTGAGGTCGGTCTGAAACAGCGGCCCCCATTTGACCTCCCAGCCCGACTTGGGACCCTTTGGCTTCTCGATCTCGAGCAAAGCACCAAGCTCGAAGGGATACTCGCCCCGCTCGGTGAGCTGGAACTTGTTCTCCCATTCCACTGCGTCATAGTAGGTCCCGTTTGGCGATTGGTTCTTGCCGATCACATAGAACTCGGTGAACCACCAGCGGTTGACGCCGATGCCGTAGCCGAGCGTGGCAACCGACTCGCGTGGCTCGCCATCGGCCGCCCGGGCACTGCCGAGCTTCATGTCGATCTCGCGCTCGCCCTCTTCGACCAAGGGTGAGTAGATGTAGTCGGCGGGGCCGGCGAGGACAGCTGCCGGCGCAAGGGCCAACAGTGGGCAAAGCAAGGGCGTCGCGGCCACTCGCCGCAAGAACTTTTTCATGGTGACTCCAGGTGTTGGGGGGTGGACCACAAGGCCCGCCGGGGATTCAGCCCGGCACTGCCGGGAGCGGTGTCTTCAGGCCGGGCGGGCGGGCGTCGGTTGCGGCAGACGTCGCACCCACTCCATGGCTAACAGGACCATGCCCAACATGACGGCATAGGCCAGTACTTCGATACCGGACGGCATCGCGCGATAGCCAATCACCGCGTTGAGCGTTCGGCCTATCACTGAGGCATCGGGGAGAAGGGCGGACAGGTCCCACAGCGGATCAGCCAGACTCGGCAGCAGGTCGGCTTGCGCCAGGAAGCGCGCGCCTTGACTCGCCATCTGCGCTGCGAGCAGGGCGATCAAGCCGTTGGTCACGGCAAAGAACGCCTTCATCGGGAGGCGGACAGCTCCGGCATAAAGAATGTAACCAGCCAATGCGCCAGCTGCGAGGCCCCCGAGACCACCGAGTGCCACCTGCGACGCCGACAGCTCGCTGCCGGCCAACAGGCCATAGAGGAACAACACTGTCTCCGAGCCCTCGCGCAACACCGCCAGGGCGATCACCGCCCCGAGCGCCGAGAATGCGGCCGCACCACTGGCGACCGCATGGCCGACCGAGCGTGCCGACTGCGCCAGTTCCTTGCCGTGGCGGGACATCCAGACGCAGTGCCAGGCGAGCATGCCGGCGGCCAGCAATACCACCCCGGCGTTGAACAGCTCTTGCCCATAACCTTCGGCGAGGCCGGCGATCCAGTCGGCACCCGCGGCGACGACCAGCGAGCCGGCCAGACCGACGAGCACGCTACCGGTGATCCAGCGA
>DALYGT010000200.1:0-3133 GCA_031971375.1 Burkholderiales bacterium
CACGTTCCAGCTGCCCGGGTTGAACGCCTCGCCGAACAGTGCCGCAATCTCCTCGCGCTGAAAGCTCTGGCCGACGGCCAGGTCCAGCGGATCGATAACGCCGCGTAGCCGCGCCAGCGTGCGCATTTCGTCGGTGGACGGCATGTCCTCGTAGGCCGGGTTATTGGCCTTCAGCACGTACTGGCCATCGCGGGTCTTGGTCACCACTCGCAGCAGATACTGGTTTTCACCGGACTCGTCCTGCCGTTCGATTGCCACCACGTTACCGGTGATCGAGCCGGCGCGCGTGGGGCTCATGAGCTCCAGCAAAAGGTAGTCACCGTCGCGTACGGGGTTCTTGCCTCCATCCATGGAGTTACCAGTAGCCCGCGCGATGAAGTGCCGGCTCGGGTCGAGCGGACCATACGCGGCCGGTAGCGTGCGATGCTCTTCGGCGTCGGTGCGCCCCGTCTTGAAGTGGCCACAGGCGATTTTCAGGTTCGGGAAGTACGGTAATTCCACGGCGTCGCGGCGCTTGGCAGGGAACGGCACCACTTTGCCGGTTGCCGGCTGGGGCTGCAGGCGAACCTCGTAGGCCGCCAAGCGGTAGTCCACCACCTCCTGCAGCATCTCGGCCAGCGCGGGGGCCATCTTCCCAGGCACGCTTTGCGTCAGAGCGAAGGTCGATCCTTCAAGCTTGAAGTGCGCTGTTGTGCCCGGAGCACGATTGCCGCCTGTCCACGCTTTGACCGGGTTGTCGCGCCAGTAGCGCAACCATGTGGGGTCTGCAGCGGCGATAGTGCGAACCTCTGCCGGCAGGTCGGCCAGCAAGGGTCGGCGCCGATCCAGCACCCCGCGCGAGCGCTGCGCCAACTCCTCCAGCACCACGGGCTGGCGCAGGCCGTCCACTTCGAGCAGCGCCTCCAGCAGTACCATCTTGAAGCTCTTGGTCATCGCGGTGACCTCGACTTCGCGCAGCAGACTCTGGAACTGATCGGCCACTGCCGACTCTAGCTCGGTCAGGTCGCCCATCGTTCTCACCAGCGCAAACCACTGGCCAGCCTGTTGTCGCATGGCCTGCACGCTGCTGCCTGAGCGAAAGAACTCGCTCAGCGTGGGGCGCCTGCCGAGCACGTCGCGCAAGGCTTCGTAGTCTTTCTGTGGCCCGCTGCTGTCTAGCGACTTCAAGAAATCAATGATCGCGAGGTCGTAGTTAACGTAGCAACCTGCGGGCAGGTCCAGTGCTTGCCTCTCCGCCTGGCGCGCGAATGCGGCCAGCGCCTGGTAGGTGGAGCCTACACCGAACAACGCTTGTGGCTTTTGCAGAAAGCTGTGGTGGTTGCCAATGAAGTCCAGTACCACCAATTGCTGCTTGCCTTCGCTACGTCGCAGGCCGCGGCCCAGTTGCTGCAGGAACAGGATCTTGGATTCCGTGGGCCGGAGCATCATCACCGTGTCGATACCGGGTAGGTCAACGCCTTCGTTGAACAGGTCGACTGAGAACACCACTTGCAGCGTGCCGGCGTGCAGCTTCTCCAAGGCCTGGGCGCGGCCTAGCGTGGAGCCCGCATACACCGCGGCGGCCGACACGCCGGCGCGGATGAACTGCTCCGCCATGTAGTCGGCGTGGCGCGTCGAGACGCAAAACGCCAGCGTGCGCTGTTGGGCTTTGCTTCGCCACTCGCGCAGGGCGTGGCGCGCGCGGGCAAGCGTAGCCAGCTTGTTGGACAACTGCTCCGGATCGAACCGACCGTTGCGCCAAGGTACCTCCCGGTAGTCGACCGACTCATCCTGTATGCCGTGGTAATGGAAGGGCGCCAGCAGCCCGGCCTGGATGCCGGCGAACAGGTGACAGCTGTAGACAAGGTTGTCATCGCAGAGCGAAAGGATGTCGGACTGGTCTGTGCGGTCCGGCGTGGCCGTCAGGCCCAGCAGGAATGAGGGGGCGAAGTGCGCCAGCAGCCGTCGGTAGGTGCCGGCAGCGGCGTGGTGGAATTCGTCGATGATGACATAGTCGAAATGCTGTGGCGCAAAACGCTCCAGATGCTCGGCTTTCGCCAGCGTCTGCACCGAGGCGCACAAGACGTCGACATCTGCGTCGCGGCTGCGGCCGGTGTAGTAACCCACTCGCTTGCGTGGCAGGATCCGGACGAAGGTGGCCGCGGCCTGGCCCAGGATCTCTTCGCGGTGTGCGACGAACAGGATGCGCCGCGCTCCCATGCGCACGGCGTCGAAGGCTGCCAGCCAGGTCTTGCCCAAGCCGGTGGCTAACACCACCAGGCCGCGCCGGTAGCCGCTTTCGCGGCTGGTCACCAGTGCCGCCAGTGCTTCCTGCTGAATCTTCGTAGGCTCGGGCGGCGCCTCCTGCTCATGGCTACCCGGCGCGATTGTTCGTGAGGGCGGAAGCCGCCGTTGCTCATAGGCCTCGATCCAAGCATCGGACAGCGCCACGGTCTTCGGATTACCGAACAACTCATCGAAGCGCTGGCGGGCTTCGAGGAAGCCGGAGTCATCAGGGTAGACGACCCGGTAGTTCCACTCCAGCCCGTCCTGCAACGCCTGGCGGCTGATGTTGCTTGAGCCGATGTACGCGGCCCCTGCTGCAAGCGACTGTCCGTCCATGTTGGCGAATATGTAGGCCTTGAGATGAAAGCTGCCTTCCTGAGTCGTGTAGACGCGCACCTCGGCGCCGCGTGACTGCAACAGCAGCAGCAAGCGCAAGGCCTCGGGGTCGGTGATGTCGAGGTAGTCGCTGGTGAGCACCCGAACGCGCTGCGGCGCACCGGTCTCGACCATCGACTCAAGGTCGGGCAACAGGAGCCGCAGGCCCGTGGTTTTGATGAACGCGACCGCCAGGTCAGCCTGCGTGGCCCAGGTGAACGCTTCGGAGAGGTGGGGCAGGAATTGGTCGGCTCCACCGGTCACGAGCCGTTTACTCGGTACGGGCTTACGGGTGGCCAGTGCGTTGGTCCAGCGTTCGGTTCGATCGGGTCGCTGGTCGTCGGTGAGCCACAAGTCGATCTGATGCACATCGGTCCATCGGCTGAACCATTGCCGCATCATGGCTTCGTCGGCATCGGTGAATCGGCGCCCACCATGATCGCGCTCCCCGGTGCCGTGTTTGAAGCTGACGTACAGCGTGCCGCCGGGGCGC
>DALYGT010000201.1:0-1068 GCA_031971375.1 Burkholderiales bacterium
CGCGATCAACAACCGCCTGCGGGACGAGGAGATCGTCCTGTTGTCGCCGCTCGGCTATTCACCCACCGGCGAGATCTTCAACCTCACCGTTGAAGACGTTGCCGCGTCCACCGCAGCGGCGATCGGCGCCGACAAGCTCATCTTCATGATGGACACCGAAGGCGTGGTCGACGCTGCGGGTGAGTTGCGTGCCGAACTCACCATCGCCGAGGCCGAGGCGTTGTTGCCCGACCTGCCGGCCGGCGATGCCAGGGTCTACCTGCCGCACGCGGTCCGCGCGTGCCGGGCGGGCGTGGCGCGCGCGCACCTGATTTCCGCCGCCACCGATGGCGCGCTGCTGACCGAGGTGTTCACGCACGACGGCATCGGCACCATGCTCACCGCCAGCGGGCTCGACGAACTGCGCGAGGCGACCATCGATGACGTCGGCGGCATCCTGCAGCTGATCGAGCCGCTGGAGGAGCAGGGCGTGCTGGTCAAGCGCTCGCGCGAACGTCTCGAGCAAGAGATCGACCGCTTCTTCGTGCTCGAGCACGATGGCCTGATCGTCGCCTGCGGCGCCCTGTACCCGTTCGATGGCGAGGCGGCGGCAGAGCTCGCCTGTCTGGCGGTGGCGCCGGCCTACCGTGACGCCGGTCTCGGTGACCGCATGCTGCGCCATGCCGCGGCGCGTGCCCGGGCGATGAAGCTCAAGCGCCTGTTCGTGCTCACCACCCAGGCCACGCACTGGTTCCTCGAGCGCGGCTTTACCGAGGGCGAGGTCGAGGTCTTGCCAGAGTCGAAGAAGCGGCTCTACAACTGGCAGCGAAGGTCCAAGGTGCTGATCCGCCGCTGTGATTAGTCTTGTCGCGCGGCGAAGCCGGCCGCAGCACGCAGGTGTGGCAGCGCCGCAGTGCTCTCGCCAAGGCTCTCGAGCAGCTCGGCCAGGCTCAGGTGGGTGAGCGCGCAAGGGTGGATGGCCACCGCCGCCTCGAGGTAATTGCGCGCCTTGCCCCACAGGCTGCGGCGACGGCAGAGCAGACCGAGTGCGTGCAGCAGGCCGGCATCCGAGGGGTGCGCCGCCAGCCA
>DALYGT010000201.1:1168-3130 GCA_031971375.1 Burkholderiales bacterium
CGCAGCACGTCGCGCCAGCGGCCGGCGTTGAGTTGCGCCTGGATCTCGAGGCGCAGCGCCCCGGAGTGGGTCGGCGCACGCTTGCGCAGGTTCTGCAGCAGCGGCATGGCCTCGGCCGAGCGCTTGCGTTGCAGCAGCATCTCGGCGCGTGCAAGCTGGCCCATCCAGCGCTCATCGCCGCTGGCGCCGGTGGCACGGTCCAGGTAGTCCTCGGCGCGGGCGTATTGCCGCTGCGCCTGAGCCGCACGTGCCGCGACGATCTGCGCCAACACACCGGTGGAGGCGTTGTCGATGGCCTTGGCGGCGTGCCGCTCGGCGCGGCTCCAGCGGTTCTCGAAGTAGGCGCGCAGCGCGGCGTCGAGTTCGCTGCGGGCGCGACGCTCGGCCACCGTCTGGCGGTGCGCGCTCACTCGCCGCGGCAGACTCAAGGCTGCGCGGACCCACCGGACCAGCGTGCCAAAGACGATGCCGAACAGCAGCAGGAGCAGGACGAACAGCGAGAACGCCAACTCGACCCGCACCGAGGGGAAGACGAACTGGACGATGCCCTGCTGCGCCTGTGCGAGCACCGCGATGCCGACCGCGACGCCGAACAGCGTGACCACCCAAAGCAGTGCGCGCACGCTCAGCCTTGCCGCTCGAAGGTCCGCCGGGTCTGGCGCAGGGCGTCGAGGCTAGCGGCGATCTGCGGCGGCTCGACCGGTGTCGTGCCGGGGCGCAACTGGCCGATCTGCTGCAGTGCCGCGCGCACCTCCGGTGCCCGGTCGTTGAAGTAGCGCTGCACCCACTCGGCGCTGAGTCCGAGTTCGCGTGACGCCAGCACCTCGTCGCCGCGCAGCATGGCGTGGCGTGCCGAGGTCAGGCGCAGACGGACGTTCTCGCGCAGCAGGATGCCACCGTCGGGGGACACGGCTGCGAGGTCGCGGTCGCCGCTGTACTGGATGCGGATCAGGCTGCGCAGATCGGCCCACAGGGCGGCGAGGCCGCTCGCAGGTGCGCTGCCGGTCGTTTCGGGTTGAGGCTGGAGGCGGAACTGATGACGCAGTGGCCAGTCATCGACGCCGCCGATCAGTGCATCGATCCGCGCGACGCTGCCCACCACATCGCGCTGCGGACGGCTGCGCAGCGCATCGATGTCTGCCGCCAGCGCGCGCCGCAAAGGGATCATCGCCGGCCGTTGTTGGCGCTGCAGGATCTGGTCGGCAGCCTGCAGTGCGTTGAGCGCACCGTGGATGTTGCCGGCGAGCTGCAACTGCTGGTCGGCGGTCAGCAGCATCTGCTCGATCTCGCCGAGTACCCATTCGTCACGGGTGCGGGCGAGGTTGCGGTAGAGCGCCTCCATCGCCGCCTGCTGGTTCTGCCATTCGGTGAGGCGCTGCTCGATCGCCTCCATGCGGCTGTCAAGCGTACGGGTGATGCCTTCGGCGCGGTCTGCCAGTGCGCGCGTCTCGGCGTTGGCGCGGTCGCCACGTGCGAGGTACTCGGTCATCTGTTGGCGCAACTTGGCCTGGTTCCGCGCCGCGTCGAAAGCCAACCAGACGCAGCCGGCCACCGCCACCAGCGCCACGATCAGGGCAAGCGTCGGGGTGAAGGCAGGCGCGGTCGGGCGCGGCGGGTTGGCGTACGCGTCCTGACGTGCTTCCGGCGCGGCGTCGGCCTGGGAGGCGGACGGGTTGGAGGGGGCGGGTTCAGTCATGGTCGGCATCATCAAACCATGTCTGCAGAGCCGTCATCAAGCCGCTGTCGCCGGTGGAGCAGGTGACGGTCAACCACCCGGCCTGTCGCGCCGCCTCTGCGATGCGCGGGTGCGGTGCAAAGAGTGGCGCGGCACGGGGCACCCCGGGCGGCCACGCCGCCTCCAGGTAGGCGAGCGCCTCGCTGCTGGTTACGCACCATGCTGCAGGCGGGTCGCGCAACAGGTCGGCGACGCGCCAAGCAAGGTCGGCGGGGGCCTGACGGCGG
>DALYGT010000202.1:0-3121 GCA_031971375.1 Burkholderiales bacterium
GGTGTCCGCATCGCCGTTGGCGACGAGGTCATCGACGCGTCCGTCAGGGGGCGTCTCGCCTCGATGGCGCTGACCCTACAACGTTAGGAGCAATCATGCAGTTGAACCCGTCCGAGATCAGCGAACTGATCAAGAGCAAGATCGAATCCTTCGGTGGTGCACCCGAGGTCCGCACCGAAGGCACGATCGTTTCGGTGACCGACGGCATCTGCCGCGTCCACGGCCTGGCCGACGTGATGCAAGGCGAGATGCTGGAGTTCCCCGGAAACACCTTCGGCATGGCGCTGAACCTCGAGCGCGACTCCGTCGGCGCCGTGGTGCTCGGTGAATACGAGCACATCTCCGAAGGTGACACCGTCAAGTGCACCGGCCGCATCCTCGAAGTCCCGGTCGGCCCCGAGCTGATCGGCCGCGTGGTCAACGCGCTGGGTCAGCCGATCGACGGCAAAGGCCCGATCAACGCCAAGATGACTGACAAGATCGAGAAGGTCGCGCCCGGCGTGATCGCGCGTCAGTCGGTCTCGCAACCGGTGCAGACCGGACTCAAGTCGATCGACTCGATGGTGCCGGTCGGTCGTGGCCAGCGCGAACTGATCATTGGTGACCGTCAGACCGGCAAGACCGCGGTCGCTGTCGACGCGATCATCAACCAGAAGGGCCAGGACATGTTCTGCGTCTACGTGGCGGTCGGCCAGAAGGCATCGACCATCGCCAACGTGGTGCGCAAGCTCGAAGAGCACGGCGCGATGGCCTACACCATCGTCGTCGCCGCTTCGGCGTCCGAGTCGGCGGCGATGCAGTTCATCGCCCCCTATGCCGGCTGCACGATGGGCGAATACTTCCGCGACCGTGGTCAAGACGCGCTCATCATCTACGACGACTTGACCAAGCAAGCTTGGGCGTACCGCCAGATCTCGCTGCTGTTGCGCCGTCCGCCGGGTCGCGAAGCCTACCCGGGTGACGTGTTCTACCTGCACAGCCGTCTGCTCGAGCGTGCCGCTCGCGTCAACGCCGAGTACGTCGAGAAGTTCACCAACGGCGAGGTCAAAGGCAAGACCGGCTCGCTGACCGCCCTGCCGGTCATCGAGACGCAAGCCGGTGACGTGTCTGCGTTCGTTCCGACCAATGTGATCTCGATCACCGACGGCCAGATCTTCCTCGAGACAGACCTCTTCAACGCTGGTGTCCGCCCCGCCATCAACGCCGGTATCTCGGTGTCGCGGGTGGGTGGTGCGGCGCAGACCAAGCTGGTCAAGAAGCTCTCGGGCGGTATCCGTACCGACCTTGCGCAGTACCGCGAACTCGCTGCCTTTGCGCAATTTGCCTCCGACCTCGACGACGCCACCCGCAAGCAGCTGGAACGCGGCCGCCGTGTGGTGGAGGTGCTGAAGCAGCCGCAGTACTCGCCGCTGTCGGTGTCGCGCATGGGTGCGACCCTGTTTGCGGTGACTCGCGGCTACATGGACGACGTGGACGTCAAGCGCGTCCTCGAGTTCGAGAAGGGCCTGCACGGTTTCCTCGAGTCCTCGCACGCCGACCTGATGAAGAAACTCGAGACCACCAAGGACCTCGACGGCGACGCCGAGAAGGCCCTCAAGGCGGCGGTCGAGGCCTACAAGGCCGCCTGGGTCTGACCCGGCGGAGGAGATCCCATGCCCAGCAGCAAAGAGATCCGCGGCAAGATCAAAAGCGTCGAGAACACGCGGAAGATCACCAAGGCCATGGAGATGGTCGCCGCGTCGAAGATGCGCAAGGCGCAGGAGCGCATGCGCATGGCGCGGCCGTACGGCGAGCAGGTCCGCCGCGTTGCCGCCCACATGTCGAACGCGCTCACCGAGTACCGTCACCCGTATCTGGTGAGCCGGGACACGGTCAAGACCGTCGGCATCATCGTCGTCACGTCCGACAAGGGCTTGTGCGGTGCGCTCAACTCCAACGTCCTGCGCTTGAGCATCAACCGCATGCGCGAGTTCGAGCAGTCGGGTGTCAAGGTCAAGTTGACGGCGATCGGCAACAAGGGCTTTGGTCTGTTGCAACGTGCGCGCGGCGACGTGATCTCGCACATCACCGGCCTCGGCGACGCACCGTCGATGGAGAAGCTCATCGGCCCGGTCAAGGTGATGCTCGACGCCTACGTCAACGGCGAAGTCGACCGCGTGCATCTGGTCTACACCCGCTTCATCAACACCATGAAGCAGGAAGCGCAGATCGAACAGCTGCTGCCGCTGTCAGGCGAGCTCGGATTCGAGCGCGACACCAGCTGGGACTACCTGTACGAGCCGGACCCGAAGGTCGTCATCGACGCATTGCTCAATCGCTACGTCGAAGCGCTGGTCTATCAAGCCGTTGCCGAGAACATGGCCTCCGAGCAGAGCGCGCGGATGGTCGCCATGAAGGCGGCTTCCGACAACGCCAAGAACGTGATCGGTGAACTCAAGCTGGTCTACAACAAGACCCGCCAAGCAGCCATCACCAAGGAACTCGCCGAGATCGTCGGCGGCGCGGCTGCGGTGTAAGCAGGCGCGAAATCAGAATCTATTGATAGGGATACGACGATGAGTCAAGGCAAGATCGTTCAATGTATCGGCCCGGTGGTCGACATCCAGTTCCCCCGCGACGCGATGCCCAAGGTCTACGACGCCCTCGTGCTCGATGACAAGGCCACCAGCGTGACCGCGGAAGCCGGTCTGACCTTCGAGGTCCAGCAGCAGTTGGGTGACGGCGTGGTCCGCACCATCGCGCTGGGTTCCTCTGACGGCCTCAAGCGTGGCATGGGCGTCAACAACACCGGCAAGGGCATCTCGGTGCCCGTCGGTCAGGCCACTCTCGGCCGCATCATGGACGTGCTCGGTCGCCCGATCGACGAAGCCGGCCCTATCGCCACCGACGAGCGCCGCGAGATCCACCAGTCGGCACCGAAGTTCGACGAACTGTCGTCCTCGGTCGACCTGCTCGAGACCGGCATCAAGGTGATCGACCTGATCTGTCCGTTCGCCAAGGGCGGCAAGGTCGGCCTGTTCGGCGGCGCCGGCGTCGGCAAGACCGTGAACATGATGGAACTGATCAACAACATCGCCAAGCAGCACTCGGGCTTGTCGGTGTTCGCCGGCGTGGGTGAGCG
>DALYGT010000203.1:0-1441 GCA_031971375.1 Burkholderiales bacterium
TAAGCAGCGTCATGGTGGCGACGCGGTTCTTGCGGCGCGCCTTCTCGACCGCCACCGCGCAGCTCAACAGTGCGCCACCGATGCAGAAGCCGAGGGCATTCATCTGCTTGGCGCCGGTGATCGCCTGCACGGCATCCATGCCCTCGAACACACCCTTGCCGACGTAGTCGTCCCAGCTGGCCTTGCCGAGTTCGGGCGGCACGTTGCGCCACGACATCAGGAACACCGTGTTGCCCTGGTCCACCGCGTACTTGACGAAGGAGTTCTCGGGCTGCAGGTCGAGGATGTAGTACTTGTTGATGCACGGCGGGACGATCAGCAGCGGACGCTCGTTGACGGTCTCGGTGGTAGGCGTGTACTGGATCAGCTCGAAGAGGTCGTTGCAGAACACCACCGCACCCGGCGTGATGGCAAGGTTGCGGCCGACCTCGAAGCGCGATTCGTCGGTCATCGAGATGCGGCCACGTTCCAGGTCGGCGAGGAAGTTGCGCAGGCCGTTGCTCAGCGTCTCGCCGTTGCTGTCGACCGCCGCCTTGAGCGCCTCTGGATTGGTGTGCAGGAAGTTGGATGGCGACCAGGCATCGACGAACTGGCGCGTGTAAAAACTCAACCGCTTCTTGGTCTCTGCGTCGAGCGCGGACTGCGACACCATGTCGTTGGTGAAGCGTGCGGCGAGCAAGTACGACTGCTTGAGGTAGTCGAACACCGGGTAGGTGGACCATTCGGGCGCGGCAAAGCGGCGGTCGCCGCCATCCGGCTCGATGTAGGGCTTGCCTTCGCGGCCGGCCTGCTGAGTGACCCAGTTGAGCCAAAGCTGGAACTGCTCCTGGGTGTAGCGCGCCTGTTGCTGCATGAGCTGTTGCGGGTCCTGCATCAGCTGGTTCATCAGGGACTGGTACATCGCCACCATGTCGGCGTTCTGCGCCGGGCTCGCGTTGTCCATGAAATCACGGAAGAAGCGCGCCTGCGCCTCTTGCAGCTGCTCGAGCAGGTTGTCGCTGCTGCGCCGCTTGTGTGCGCCCGACTGCTGCGCCGTACCGTCCCTCTCACTCATCTGACCACTCCCGTCAAAAGACTTGCTGATATCGGCAGTGCAATATTGTGCACTGCACAAAAACACCTGTCAACGCGGCGCAGGACGGCCTGGGACCGCGCCTCCGGCTCGTCTATGCTTGACCGATGCATCTCATCCTTGTCGCCTGGCTGTACGTCACCTTGTTGGTCGCAGCCACCGAGCCCACTGTGGTCGGGGCGGTGATGAGTTTTGTCTTTTATGGGCTGCTCCCGAGCGCCATCATTGCCTACATCGGCGGCACCGGGCAACGAAAAAAGAGACGCCGTCTGAAAGAGGCCGCCGGTGGCGAGACTGATGAGACCCCACCCGGCGAAGGTGCGCCTGGTGACGGCAGATCGGGTTGATGCGGAACGGGTAAAGGCGGAT
>DALYGT010000203.1:1541-3104 GCA_031971375.1 Burkholderiales bacterium
GAAGGTGCGCCTGGTGACGGCAGATCGGGTTGATGCGGAACGGGTAAAGGCGGATCGGGCGAAACAGGCCGCTAGCCGAGTTGGCCGGTCAGGACCACGGTGCCCAGACCCAGCGCAATCAGCACGACCTGTTGCGCCGAGGTGCCGATGTCGCGCCGCTCGTGCAGGCCGGGGATGAGGTCGGCTACGGCAACGTAGATCATGCTCGAGGCCGCGATCGCAAGCAGGTAAGGTAGACCGGCCGCCAGTTCTGCAAGCAGTGTGTAGCCGAGCAGGCCGCCGACCAGGGTGCCGAGGCTCGACACCAGGTTGAAGCGCAAGGCCTCGGCGCGCGAGTAACCTGAATGGAGCAGCACCAGGAAATTGCCGGCTTCCTGCGGGATCTCGTGGGCGATGATGGCAAGCGCGGTGACGATCCCAAGCTTGGTGTCGGCGAGGAACGCCCCGGCGATGATGACGCCGTCGATGAAGTTGTGGACGGTGTCGCCGAGCATGAGCAGCGTACCGCCGGCATGCGCCTCGGGCGAGTGCGCCGGTTCGTGCGCCTCGCAGTGCTCGTGGTGGCAGTGGCGCCAGAGCACGAGCTTCTCCAGCACAAAGAAGCCGAGGATCCCGGCGAGTACCGTGACGATGACGTTGGAGGCCGGCACCGGCCCCTCCACAGCGTGTGGCAGCACCTCGAGGAAGGCTGCGCCGAGCAGCGCGCCCACCGCGTAGCTGACCAGCAGCGGCAAGGACGAAGCCTTGAGTAGCCGTGCGACGCTGGTCGCCGCAAGCACACTCAGTGTGCCGGCGACAAGGCTGGCGATGACGATGCCGTGCAGGGCGGTGTCCTGCAAGACGGAGAGGGTCTCGGGCATGCGCGATTGTAGCGTGTGGGGGGCAGTGGGCCGGCTAGGCGTTGCGGCGTTCTGGCGGAGCGCTCGAGCGGGGTCGTGGGACGGCTGGGCCGGGTGTCGCTCAGGGCTCCAGCCAGATGATCGTGGCCATTCGCCCCGTCACCCCGTCCCGGCGAAAGGAGTAGAAGACCTCGGGCTCGGCGACGGTGCAGCGGTCGCCGCCGTGGATGGCGCCCGACCGGACACCGAGCGCGATCAGCCGCTGCCGGGCGATGGCAGGCAGGTCCCCGAGCCACTTGCCGGGCCTGTGCGGATGAGGGCGGAAGGCACTGCGCGCCTCGGGGTGGCCGTCGCAGAAGGCGGCGAGCACGTCGTCGCCGCACTCGAATGCCAGTGGCCCGATGCACGGCCCGATCCACGCCAGCCAGTCCTGCGGGCGCGTCTGCATCGCGGCTGCAGTGGCTTCGATCACACCGTCCGCCAGCCCGCGCCAGCCGGCATGTATGGCCGCAACCTCGGTCGCGGCAACCTCGGTCGCGTCTGCGGCCCCGCTGCGGTCGCACAGCAACACCGGCAGGCAGTCGGCAGTGAGCACTGCGCAGGGCGTCCGCGTCGCGCGTGTGTGGGCTGCATCGGCTTCTGGCGGCTGGGCGCCAGAGTCTTGCTCAGCAGGATCGACCACGCGCACGCCATGCAACTGTGCCAGCCAGAGCGGGTCGGCGGG
>DALYGT010000204.1:0-1376 GCA_031971375.1 Burkholderiales bacterium
GGGGCAGCGAGTGGGACGACCTGCTCGCTCGCGACACCTCCGGCCTGCTCATGAAGCGCATGGAGGAATGCGTCGACGGCGAGTATCAGGATTTCAAGTCGAAGGACGGTGCCTACGTACGGCAGCACTTCTTCGGCAAATACCCGGAGCTGCTCGAGCTGGTGGCGCACCTGAGCGACGAGCAGATCTGGCGCCTGTCGCGCGGCGGTCACGACATGGACAAGGTCTATGCCGCCTACGCCGCAGCCGTGGCGCATGGCGGTGAGCCGACCGTGATCCTCGCCAAGACGGTCAAGGGCTACGGCATGGGCGAGTCTGGCGAAGGCCAGATGGGCGCCCATCAGGCCAAGAAGATGAGCGCCAATGCCCTGCATGCGTTCCGCGAGCGCTTCGATCTGCCGATCACCGATGACGAGATCGACGCCATCCCGCTGCTGTGCCCGCCGGAGGACAGCCCGGAGATGCGCCACCTGAGGGCGCAGCGCGCGGCGTTGGGTGGTTACCTGCCGCAACGTCGGACGCAGGCCGACCCGCTGCCGCTGCCGGCCGAAGAGCCGTTTGCCAAGCTGCGCGCCGGCACCGGCGAGCGCGCCATCTCCACCACCATGGCCTTCGTGCAACTGCTGCGCGACCTGGTGCGCGACCCCGGCATCGGGGCGCGCATCGTGCCGATCGTGCCGGATGAATCGCGCACCTTCGGCATGGAGACGATGTTCCGCCAGCTCGGCATCTGGTCCTCGGTGGGGCAGCTCTACCGGCCGCAGGATGCCGACCAGATGTCCTTCTACAAGGAGTCCAAGACGGGCCAGGTGCTCGAGGAAGGCATCAACGAGGCAGGCGCGATGGCGAGCTGGATCGTCGCGGGGACGTCGTACAGCAGCAATGGCGTGGCGATGATCCCGTTCTTCATCTTGTACTCGATGTTCGGGTTCCAGCGCGTCGGCGATCTGGCCTGGCTGGCCGGGGACATTCGCGCGCGCGGCTTCATCCTCGGAGCAACCGCGGGGCGTACCACGCTCAACGGCGAGGGTCTGCAACATCAGGATGGACACAGTCAGGTGCTCGCCGGGACTGTGCCAAGCTGCCGCAGCTACGATCCGGCCTTTGCCGGTGAGGTCGCGGTGCTGATCCGCGAGGGCCTGCGTCGCATGTATGTCGAGCAGGTCGACGAGTATTGGTATCTGACGCTCGGCAACGAAAACTATCGGCACCCGCCCCTGCCGGAGGGCGTTGACGACGACATCGTCCGCGGGCTCTACCGGCTCCACGCCGATGGCGATGGGATTGGCAAGCCGCGGGTGCAGCTGATGGGCAGCGGTGCCATCCTCAATGAGGTCATCGCCGCTGCTGCGTTGCTGCGTGAGCGGCATGGCGTG
>DALYGT010000204.1:1476-3064 GCA_031971375.1 Burkholderiales bacterium
GACACGCGTCGCGCGCTGCGGCGGTTCTTCGAGGTCGACCGCGAGCACATCGTCGTCGCGGCGTTGCGCGCGCTTGCCGACACAGGGGAATTGCCGATGGATGTGGTCGCGGCTGCGATCCGCGATTCCGGCATCGATGCCGATGCGCCAGCGCCCTGGACACGATAAGGCAAAGGACGAGATGAGCGACGAACTGGTCTGTGTACCCGACATCGGCAATTTCCACGATGTGCCGGTGGTCGAGGTACTGGTCAAAGTCGGTGACACTGTCAGGCCCGAGGACCCCTTGGTCCTGATCGAATCCGACAAAGCGATGATGGAGGTGCCGGCGCCCGCCGCCGGTGTCGTCGGCGAACTGCTCCTCAAGGTCGGTGACACCGTCTCGGCCGGTACACCGGTGCTGCGGCTGGCGGCAGCGGGCTCGGCGGCCGCGCCGCCAACCGTTTCGGCGGCTGACGACATGCGAGCGGGCATCGCCACAGGGGTACCCATGACCATCCCTGCTGCGGCGACCGGTTCGTCCGCCGCCGCGTCGCCTGCATCGGACACGAGCACTGGGGGCGCGCCTCCGGCTGCTGTGGCCGCACACCGCGCACCGACCCAGCCGTATGCCTCGCCCTCGGTGCGCAAGCTCGCCCGCGAGCGCGGCATCGACCTGCACGGTGTCCGCGGCAGTGGGCCGTTCGGCCGCATCGTGCCTGACGACCTCGAGCCGCGCACCGGCGGCATGCCGTTCGACCTGCCGCCCTGGCCCGATGCACGGGCCGCCGACCACGGCGCGGTGCGCAGCCAGCCCTTGTCGCGCGTGCAACGCCTCTCCGGGCCGGCGCTGCACCGCAACTGGGTGAGCATCCCGCATGTCACCTGCTTTGACACGGCAGACGTGACTGCTCTGGAGGAATTCCGAAAGGATATCAATGCACAAGGCACAGAACCTAAAGTGTCACTTCTGGTTCTTGTGATCCGCGCGTTGGTCGCCGCGCTGCGCGAGCACCCTGCCCTCAACGCCAGCCTCGAGGGTGGCCAGCTGGTGCTCAAGGACTACTGTCATATCGGCGTGGCTGTCGACACGCCGCACGGGTTGTTCGTGCCGGTGATCCGCGACTGTCAGCGCCTTGGCGTACGCGAGATCGCCGCCGAGCTGGCGCGGCTGGTCGCGAAAGCGCAGAAAGGCACCTTGCAGCCGGGCGAGATGCAGGGCGGCTCTTTCACCGTGTCTTCGCTCGGTGGCATCGGCGGCGGGCACTTCACCCCGGTGATCAACGCGCCGGAGGTCGCCATCCTCGGCCTCGGCAAAGCTGAGTGGCGGCAGGTCTCCGACGACGGCCGCGAGTGGCGCGCGCGACTCACGCTGCCCCTGTCGCTGTCGTTCGACCATCGGGCGTTGGATGGCGCGGCCGCGGCACGCTTCAACCGTACCCTCGCGGGCTGTCTGGCGGATCTGCGGCGGGTGTTGCTGTGACTGGATCGTCGGCGCGTGCGCCCGGCACAGCGCACCACCGCGACCACATGGCCTGCATTCTCGACGGGGGCCAAGCGTGAACCCTGACACCGCGATGCGCTATGACCTGTTGGTGATCGGTGCCGG
>DALYGT010000205.1:0-3062 GCA_031971375.1 Burkholderiales bacterium
AGTCGAACGTGCGCGGCGTACCCCAGCGGCGCAACTCGACATTGCCGGACTCATCTGTGCCGACCGGCACGTTGTCCTGCGGCAGGTTGGGGATGGCCAGCAGCAGCGTCTCGAGTTCGGTCTGGATGGCATCGAGCCGCTCGGCCGAGCGCTTGAGCTCGTCGCCGATCCCGGCCACTTCGGCCATCACCGCGTCCGTTGACTCGCCCTTCCCCTTGAGCATGCCGATCTGCTTGGAGAGGCTGTTGCGGCTGGCCTGCAGCTGCTCGGTGCGCGTCTGGAGGGTCTTGCGCTCGGCCTCCAGCGCCGAGAAACGCGGCACGTCGAGGAAGGGCTGGGGGTTCTTGCGGCGCGACAGGCGCTCGACCACGCCGTCGAGGTCGCGGCGCAGCAGGTTCACGTCAAGCATGGGGGCTCCCGAGGCGGTCGGCCATTGGCCGGAGAGGGCGCATTCTAGCTGCGGTGCGGTGACTCGCGTCCGTCGGCACTGGGTCGGCGCTTTACGACGTGCACGGGCCCGCTCTGCGTCTTCGCCGGTCGCTGGCGGGTCCTCGGGGCGTCAGCCCGGCTTCGGCTTGTTGCGCGCCTCGGCGTCGAGGCCCTCGAGCCAAGCCAGTTTCTCGCTGATCTTGCCCTCCAGCCCGCGCGTAGTCGGCTGGTAGAAGCGCTGCGGCGGCATGCCCTCGGGGAGGTAGGTCTCGCCGGCCGCGTAGGCATTCGGTTCGTCGTGGGCGTAGCGGTAGGCGTGCCCATGGCCGAGGTCCTTCATGAGCTGCGTCGGCGCGTTGCGCAGGTGCGGCGGCACGGGCGCCGAGCCGTGCTGCTCTACCGCTGCACGGGCCGACTTGAACGCCACATAGCCGGCGTTGCTCTTCGGTGCGATGGCCAGATACAGCACCGCCTGCGCCAGGCCCAGTTCGCCCTCGGGGCTGCCGAGCCGCGCGTAGGTGTCGGCGGCGTCGAGCGCGATGCGCCAGGCGCGTGGGTCGGCCAGGCCGATGTCCTCGATGGCGATGCGAACCAGCCGGCGGGCGAGGTATTCCGGGTCGGTGCCACCGTCGAGCATGCGCATCAGCCAGTAGAGCGAGGCGTCCGGGTCGGAGCCGCGCACTGACTTGTGCAGCGCCGAGATCTGGTCGTAGAAGGCGTCGCCGCCCTTGTCGAAGCGGCGCATGGCGGTGCCCAGCGCAGCCTTGACTGCGTCGAGGTCGATCGCTCCGCTGCGGCCGCTGCACACCTGCTCGACAGTGTTGAGCAGACGCCGTGCGTCGCCGTCGGCCCAGGCCACCAGCGTGTCGGCCGCGTCGGCCGCCAGTGTGCAGCCCATCGCCGCAGCACCTCGAGCCGCCAGGCCGCGCAGCGCAACGGCATCCAGACTGGCCAACACGTAGACGGTCGCCCGTGACAACAGCGCGCGGTTGACCTCGAACGACGGGTTCTCGGTGGTTGCGCCGACAAAGGTGAACAATCCCGACTCGACATGCGGCAGGAACGCATCCTGCTGGGCCTTGTTGAAGCGGTGCACCTCGTCGACGAAGAGCACGGTGTGGCGTCCCCGCACGCGGTTGGCTTGGGCCTGTTCGACCGCCTCACGGATCTCCTTGACGCCACCGAGGACCGCCGAGATGGCGATCATCTCGGCGTCGAAAGCGGCGGCGGCGAGGCGCGCCAGCGTGGTCTTGCCGGTCCCGGGTGGCCCCCACAGGATCATCGAGTGCGCGATGCCCTCGTCAAAAGCTCGCCGCAGCGGCGTGCCGGGGCCGAGCACCGCACTCTGGCCGACGATGTCATCCAGCGCACGCGGTCGCAGGCGCTCGGCGAGCGGCACGCGGCCGTTGACGTCGTCGAACAGGGAAGGGCTGCTCATCCTGGGTGTCCCACGACTGCACCGCCAGCGCCGCTCAGGGCCTTGGTCACGCGCAACGGGTCGATCCGTGCGCGACATGGCGTGGCGTTGCGGCCCCAGTGCACTATTCGCTCAGCACATCGACCCCGGCTGGCGGCTCAAACTGGAACGCCTCGGGGATGATCTTGGGGTTGCGCTGCACCTTGCTGAACTTGAGCATGATGGTCTGCCCAAAGCTGTCGGTCACTTCCATCGCGGCGGGGTCGCCGGTGGCGCTGAGGCCCATGCGGATGCGCACAAAACCGCTGTCGCTGCGCTTGGGTCGGCCTTCGAGCCAGTCGAGCCCGCCCTGTTCGCCGATGTTGCTGAGCTTGTAGGCGCTCTCGATCTGCGCGTCGGCGGCCAGCAGGGAGGCCGGCGTGCCGGACATCGCGCTGCCGATGGCGCGCCGCGTCGCCTGCCGGAGATCCGGGTCGTACAGCCAAAGCACCTTGCCGTCGCTGACGAGGACCTGCTCGTTGGGCGTTTTGTAGACCCAGCGGAACTTGCCCGGGCGCTCCAGCGCGAGGTAGCCGGTGTTGCTCTGCACCTCCTTCATGCGTTCGTTGAGCACGCGCTGGCTGAATTCGGCGGTGATGCTGTGCGTGCCGGCATTGAAGGCGCGCAGCTTGGCGATGGCGTCGGCGCGGGCGGCGGGCGCAAGCGTCAGCAGGAGGAGGCCTGCGATCAAGTGGCGGTGTGTGCGGGTCAGAGTCATGTGGCGGTCTGTGGGGCGGCACGTACCATCCGCGCGCCAAAGAAGGCGTCGGTGCCATGCGTCTCGGGGGAGAGTTGCAGCGTTTCCGCATCGGCAAGGTCGTCCGGCAGGTCGGGGCAGACCTTGGCCAGAGCAGCACTGGCAGGTTCAAGCTGGAATTCCGGATGCGCGGCGAGGAAGGCGTCGACGGTCTGCCGGTTCTCCTCGTCGAGCGGGCTGCAGGTGCCGTAGACCAGCACACCGCCCGGCTTCACCAGCCGCGCTGCTGCGGCGAGGATGCGCGCCTGTTTGGCGGTGAGCTCGGCGAGCCCCGCCTCGTTCTGGCGGAACTTGAGATCCGGGTTGCGGCGCAGCGTGCCCAAGCCGCTGCACGGCGCGTCGACCAGCACACGGTCGAGTTTGCCGGCGAGCTTGTCAAGGCGGGGGTCGGCCTCGCTCTCGATGCGCTGTGGCTGCACG
>DALYGT010000206.1:0-3058 GCA_031971375.1 Burkholderiales bacterium
CCCTACCTGCAGGCGCCGATCGGCTTGCACAGCACGACCCGCTTCCTGCGCACGCTCGGTGCGTTGCTGGGCGTAGACCCGGAGCCTTTCATCGAACGCGAGAAGCACACCACCATCAAGCCGGTGTGGGACCTCTGGCGATCGGTGACCCAGGATTTCTTCGGCACCGCCAGTTTCGGCATCGTCGCCACCGAGACCTATGCGCGTGGCGTGCGTCGTTTCCTCGAGGACGAGCTCGGCATGCCCTGCAACTTCGCGGTGGCGCGCAAGCCCGGCGAGAAGACCGACAACGCGGTCATCCGCGGGCTGGTGCAGACCAAGACGCCCTTGGTGCTGTTCGGCTCGTACAACGAGCGCATGTACCTGGCCGAGGCTGGGGGGCGCGCGACCTACATCCCTGCCTCCCTGCCCGGCGCCATCGTGCGTCGTCACACAGGCACGCCTTACATGGGCTACTCGGGCGCGACCTACATCGTTCAGGAGTTCTGCAACGGCCTGTTCGATGCGCTTTTCCACATCTTGCCGTTGGCCACCGACATGGACCGTGTCGACCAGACGCTGGCGCGCGACGCCGCAGAGAAGGTCGAGACCCTCGAGTGGGATTTGGACGCCCAGCAACTGCTCAACAACTGGGTGCAGAGCCAGCCGGTGCTGGTGCAGATCTCTGCAGCCAAGCGCCTGCGTGACCGCGCAGAGCGCGACGCACGGCAGGCGGGCGAAGTCCGGATCAATGCGGCAAGAGTGGTCGCCGCCATCGCGGCGGTACGCAGCGGGGTGGCTGTATGAGCGCCCGCCGCGGGCTCTACACAAAGAACAGGACGCAGGCCTCCGGGCCGGCGTCGAACGGTGTTGTCACATCCGTGGCAGCTGCCCATTCCGCGCGGGCTTTGCGCGGTAACGGCCGCAAGGCCAATCGGTAGAAAGGAGTGACCTATGGCAGACAAGGGCTCGATTTCCGGCCTGACTGACCAGGAAGCCCAGGAGTTCCACCAGTTCTATATGCAAGGTCTGGTGGGGTTCACCGCTATCGCGGTGATCGCACACATCCTGGTCTGGGCCTGGCGTCCCTGGTTCCACTAAGTCACGTAAACGGGGGGATCCCATGGCTGGCACACACGACAACGCTCTGCATGAGGCCGTGAAGCGCGACTCGCTCACGTTCCGCGGGATCTACGCGGTGAGTTTCATGGTGTTCCTGGCTGTAGCCATCGTCGTCCAGCTTCTGCCACTGCAGTGGCGCACCTGGTTCCCGGGTGCGGAGGGTGGCCAGACGCTGATCGGTGATGTCCGGTCCGCCGTTTACACGTTCATGTCTTACCTCACTTAGGAGTCGGAACCATGTGGAGAATCTGGCGTTTGTACGACCCGCTTCGGGCGATGGTGGCCCAAGGCGTTTTTCTGTTCGGCCTGGCAGCGATGATCCATCTCATCCTGCTGAGCACCGATCGTTTCAACTGGCTGGACGGCAAGAGCCAGGCGCAGCTGATGGGCGCCTCGGCCACCCCGCCGGCCGCTGCCTCGGCGTCCTGACGCTTAGGCGTCAAGGCAACGGAGCCGCAGCATCACGTAGTACGGGCAGGCGAGGACGGGACTCCGGTCCCGGCCCCGCCCGTCTCACAGGACACGCATCAACCTAAGGACCGACATCCGTCATCCGGCCCGGGAGATTGAACATGGCAATGCTCAGTTTTGAGAAAAAGTATAGAGTCAGGGGCGGCACCCTGATCGGCGGCGACCTCTTCGATTTCTGGGTGGGTCCGTTCTATGTCGGCTTCTTCGGTCTCACCACCGTCTTCTTTGCCTTTATCGGCACCGCGCTGATCTTCTACGGCACCTCGCAGGCCGGGGTCTTCAATCCGTGGACGATCAATATCGCACCGCCCAACCTCGAGTATGGCCTTGGTCTGGCGCCGCTCATGAAAGGCGGGCTCTGGCAGATCATCACCGTCTGCGCCATCGGGGCTTTCGGCTCTTGGGCGTTGCGAGAGGTTGAGATCAGCCGCAAGCTCGGCATGGGTCTGCATGTGCCGGTCGCGTTCAGTTTTGCGGTCTTCGCCTACGTCACCCTGGTGGTGATCCGGCCGCTGCTGCTCGGCGCCTGGGGGCATGGCTTCCCGTACGGCATCCTGAGTCACCTCGACTGGGTATCCAACGTCGGCTACCAGTATCTGCACTTCCACTACAACCCGGCGCACATGATCGCGGTCAGCCTGTTCTTCGCCAATGCCTTTGCGCTGGCGCTGCACGGTTCGCTGATCCTGTCGGCGACCAACCCGGCCCCGGGTGAGCCGGTCAAGACGCCTGAGCACGAAGACACGTTCTTCCGCGACACCATCGGCTACTCCATCGGCACTCTTGGCATCCACCGCCTTGGCCTCTTCCTCGCGCTCGGTGCCGTCTTCTTCAGCGCCGTGTGCATCGTCATCAGCGGACCCTTCTGGACACGTGGCTGGCCGGAATGGTGGGACTGGTGGCTCAACATGCCGATCTGGTCCTAAGCGCCCTGGAGACTAAAAATGCCTGAATATCAGAACCTTTTTACCCAGGTGCAGGCCCACGCACCGAGTTACCCGGGCGTTCCGCTGGAGCGGGATCGCGACACACGCGAGCGCATCTTCACGCCGATCCACGTCAAGCTCTTCGGCTGGTTCGGCAACGCCCAGATCGGTCCGATCTACCTCGGATTCCTCGGCGTCGCCTCGATCTTCTTCTTTCTGGTCGGCTTCACTGCCATCGGCTTCAACATGCTGGTGCAGGTCAACTACGACCCGATCCAGTTCGTGCGCCAGTTGTTCTGGCTGGCGCTTGAGCCACCCAAGCCTGAGTACGGCCTCAAGTTGGCGCCGCTGAACGAGGGCGGCTGGTGGAACATCGCCGGTGCCTTTATCACGGTGTCGATCCTGCTCTGGTGGCTGCGCATGTACCGGCGCGCAAAAGCGCTAGGCATGGGTACGCACGTGCCCTGGGCCTTCGCGGCAGCCATCTGGCTCTATCTTGTACTAGGCTTGATTCGACCGGTTCTTTTGGGTAGTTGGTCCGAAGCGCCGCCGTTCGGCAT
>DALYGT010000207.1:0-3050 GCA_031971375.1 Burkholderiales bacterium
ACAACTGGTGGGTGCCGCAGTTCGGTGTGGCGCGCGACGCCATCCCCGGCTTCCTGCGTGAGACCTGGCTCGAGATCGAGAAGCCCGGCATCTACCGCGGGCAGTGCAAGGAGCTCTGCGGCCGCGGTCACGGCTACATGCCGGTGGTGGTGCGTGCCGTGCCTGAGGAGGAGTTCAAGGCTTGGGTGGTCGCCAAGAAGGAGGAGGCCGCCAAGGTCGCCGCCAGCGCCGACAAGGAATGGTCCAAGGACGAGTTGATGGCCAAGGGTGCAGAGGTCTACGGCAAGATCTGCATCGTCTGCCATCAGGCCAACGGTCAGGGTCTGCCGCCGGCCTTCCCGCCGCTTGCCGGCAGCAAGGTGGTCAACAGCCCGCTGGTCGATGCCTCCGGTCACCTGATCAAGGATAGCCACCTCGACCGCGTGCTCAATGGCAAGGCTGGCACTGCCATGCAGGCGTTCAAGAACACCCTCTCGGACGTCGAGATCGCCGCGGTCGTGACCTACGAGCGCAATTCCTTCGGCAACACCGTCGGCGGCATCGTTCAGCCGACCCAGGTGGCGGGTCTCCGCTGACCTGACATCGCAGACACAAGGAGACCACAGATGTCGACCGGATCCGTAGCGGCCCACGACCACGCGCACCACGACCATGCACACCACGGCCCGACCGGGCTGGCGCGCTGGTTGTTCACCACCAACCACAAGGACATCGGGACCATGTACCTGATGTTCTCGATGATCATGTTCCTGATCGGCGGCTCGCTGATCCTGAGCGTGCGGGCGGAGCTGTTCCAGCCTGGCATCCAGATCGTCCAGCCCGAGCTGTTCAACCAGCTGATCGGCCTGCACGCGCTGGTGATGATCTTCGCGGCACTCATGCCGGCCGCGACCGGTTTTGCTAACTGGATGTTGCCGCTGCAGATCGGCGCGCCCGACATGGCCCTGCCGCGGTTGAACAACTGGGGCTTCTGGTTGCTGCCGCCGGCCGGCACCATCCTGCTGATGCCGCTCGTGCTGTACTTCTTCGGCATCGGGACTGGTGGCGCGGACGCCGGCTGGACGCTCTATCCGCCGCTGTCGGCGCAGAGCGGCTGGGGCATCGACTTCGCCATCCTCGCGCTGCACCTGATGGGCATCTCGTCGGTGATGGGCTCGATCAACGTGGTCGTGACCATCCTCAACATGCGTGCCCCCGGCATGACCATGATGAAGTTGCCGATGTTCGCCTGGGGCTGGCTGATGACCGCGTTCCTGCTCATCGCCACCATCCCGGTGCTGGCCGGCGCCATCACCATGCTGCTGACCGACCGTCACTTCGGCACCCACTTCTTCAGCGCCGCCGGCGGCGGTGACCCGATCCTGTTCCAGCACCTGTTCTGGTTCTTCGGTCACCCCGAGGTCTACATCCTTCTGCTGCCGATCTGGGGCTTCATCCCGCACATCCTCGAGACCTTCGCGCGCAAGCCGATGTATGGCTACAAGGCGCAGGTGTGGTCGCTGGTGTGTATCGCCGCGCTGTCGGTGATCGTCTGGGCCCACCACTTCTTCACCGCCGGCATGCCGGTGCAGGCCCTGCTGTACTTCATGTACAGCACGATGTCGATCTCGCTGCCGCTGGCGGTGCTGTTCTTCTGCTGGATCGCGACCATCTGGCGCGGCTCGATGACCTTCGAGACGCCGATGCTGTTCGCACTCGGCTTCATCATCCTGTTCGGCATCGGCGGCCTGACCGGCCTGGTGCTGGCGGACGTCGCCGCGGACGCGCAGTACCACCACAGCTACTTCGTCGTCGCCCACTTCCATTACACGCTGTTCGCCGGCGGCATCATGGGCGTGATGGCGGGTGTGTACTACTGGCTGCCGAAGATGACCGGCCACATGTACAACGAGAAGCTCGGCAAGGCGCACTTCTGGTTGACCGTCATCTCGTTCAACCTGACCTTCATGCCGCAGTTCTTCGTCGGTCTGGCCGGCATGCCGCGCCGCATCCCTGACTACGCGCTGCAGTTCACCGAGTTCAACATGATCTCGACCGTCGGCGCCTTTGCGCTCGGCCTGTCGCAGCTGATCTTTGTGTACAACGTCGTGACCACCTGGCGCGGCAAGGGCACCAAGGCCACCGACGGCGTCTGGGAAGGCACGCATGGTCTGGAGTGGCAACTCTCCAGCCCGCCGCCGCACCACAGCTGGGATCCCCAGCCGGTGATCAAGTAAGGGGGCGCGCGTGGAGACCCGCTTGGAGACCGGCTTGCAGAACGTCGCGCAGGCCCAGACGCAGGACCCGGTCCGCAGCCGGCGCATCGCGCTTGTGCTCGCGTTGGTCGCGGCGGCCTTCTACGTCGGCACGTTCTTGTTCTGGGTGCCGCAGCCATGACCTCGGCCGACCGCAGCCAAGCCAACCGCAGACTCGCGCTGCGGCTGCTGGGTGGGGTCGGTGCGGCGTTCGCCTTCGGTTTCCTGCTGGTCCCGCTGTACGACGTCATCTGCGAGGCCACTGGCCTCAATGGCAAGACGCGCGGTACGGCGGTGGCCATGGCGGACACGCAGGTGGACAGCAGCCGTACGGTGCAGGTCGAGTTCATCAGCGCGACCATGCCAGGCATGCCGTGGGAGTTCAGCGCTGGTCAGTCGCGCGTCATGGTGCATCCGGGCGAGATCACCACGGTGCACTTCCATGTGCGCAACATGACAGCCTCCACCGTCACCGGTCAGGCCATCCCTAGCGTCAGCCCGGGCAAGGCCGCCGCGCACCTGCAAAAGCTCGACTGCTTCTGCTTCAAGCAGCAGACGCTGGCTCCGGGCGAGGTGCGCGACATGCCGGTGTCGTTCATCGTCGATCGCCGCCTGCCGGATGACGTCAGTGCGCTGACCCTCTCGTATTCATTCTTTGCCGTCGATGCCGCGAGCAGCGGCGAACGCAGCTGACCGGAGACCCAACGATGCGTCGCACCGTCGTCTACCGCGCTGGCCCTCAGATCCAACCGCTCAAAGCTTAAAAGGGGAGACCAATGAGCGACTCACACGCCCACGGCGCACACAGCTATTACG
>DALYGT010000208.1:0-1460 GCA_031971375.1 Burkholderiales bacterium
TGAGCACCGCGCCCGCCGACACGCCTCTCACCACCATCGACCTGCAGATCGAGGGCATGCACTGCGGCGGCTGCGCGCTGCGTCTGGAGAAGGCGCTCATCGCCGAGCCCGGCGTCCGCCACGCCGAGGTCAATTACGCCACCGCCAGCGCCCATGTGGTGACAACGGCAGACGGGCCCGGCGCCTTGCGTCTGGCCGAGGTGGTCGCGGCGACCGGCTACAGGGTCGTCGCCAGCGCGACCCCGGAGGCAGGCAAGTCGGCAGACCCGCTGCTCTGGCTGTCGATCGGTTGCGCGGCACCCTTCATCGTCTCGATGCTGGCGATGGCGGCGGGCTCGCACGCGCTCATGCTGCCAGCCTGGCTGCAACTCATTCTGGCGACGCCGGTGCAGTTCCTCGCCGGTGCGCGCTTCTACCGCGGCGCGTGGGCTTCGATCCGCGGCGGTCTGGCCAACATGGATGTGTTGATCGCGCTCGGCACCAGCGCTGCCTATGGGCTGAGCCTGTGGGCCTGGCAATACGGCGGCGACCTCTACTTCGAGTCGGCGGTGCTGATCATCGCGCTGGTGCGCGTCGGCAAGCGGCTCGAAGAGAACGCCAGGGTCCGCGCCAACCGCGACCTGCGCGCGCTCATCGATCTCGCGCCGCGGCGCGCCTGGGTCGAGCGCGACGGTGCCTGGGTGGAGGTGGATGCGGCGACCCTGCGCAGCGGTGAAAGCTTCCGTGTGCCGACCGGCGAAGCGGTGCCGGTGGATGGCGTGCTTCGCCCGGACACCCTCGCTCAACTCGACGAATCGATGCTCACCGGCGAGTCGCTGCCGGTCGATCGCCACTCCGGGGATGCCGTCTTTGCCGGCACGCTCAACGTCGGTGCACTGTTTGTCGCGCGAGCGACCGCCACCGGCCGCGATACGGTGTTGGCCGGCATCGTGCGGCGGGTGCGTGCCGCACAGGCGGCCAAGCCGCCGATCCAGCGCCTCGCGGACCGGATCTCCGCAGTCTTCGTGCCGGTGGTGGTAGGGCTAGCCATCGCAACTGCGGCGGTCTGGGCCTGGCTGGGGCAACCGGCAGCCGGTCTGGTCCACGCCATCGCGGTGCTCGTCATTGCCTGCCCGTGTGCGCTGGGGCTTGCCACGCCGACGGCGATCCTGGTGGCCACCGGTCGAGCCGCCCGCCGTGGCCTGCTGTTCCGCGACGCTGCCGCGCTCGAGCACGCGGCGATGCTCGACACGCTGGTCCTCGACAAGACCGGCACGCTGACCCTGGGCAAGCCGAAGGTGGTCGTCGAGGCGGATTGGCGGCGCTCGGGTGGCGAGGGCTCGGACAGCGTCGACCCGACCGCAGCCGTCGCCCTGCAGGTCTCCGCGGCCTCGACGCACCCGTTGGCGAAGGCAGTCGCGGCGCATCTTGGCGCCAGGCAGGCAGCCACTGCGGCAGCCTCATCGCCTCGCACCCGCACC
>DALYGT010000208.1:1560-3039 GCA_031971375.1 Burkholderiales bacterium
TGCAGCGGCTCGGCGTGCGGCTGCTCCTGCTCAGCGGCGACCATGCCGCTGCGGTCGAGCCGATCGCGCAGGCGCTCGGGATCCAGGAGTGGCGTGCCGGCGTCAGCGTGCAAGGCAAGGCCGACGCCATCCAGACCTTGCGTGCCGAAGGCCGGACGGTCGGCATGGCTGGCGACGGCATCAACGACGCGCCAGCGCTCGCCGCAGCCTCGGTGAGCTTTGCCATGGCTGGCGGCTCCGCGGCCGCCATCGAGACCGCCGACGTGGTGCTGATGCGCGACAGCGTCGCCGCCATCCCGCAGGCCATCGCGCTCTCGCGCACGACCCGGCGACGCATCTGGCAGAACCTCGGTTTTGCCTTGGGCTACAACGTGCTGGCCATCCCCGCGGCCGCGGCCGGCTTGCTGACGCCAGCGATCGCCGCTGCAGCCATGGCAGCGAGTTCCTTGTCGGTGGTCGGCAACGCGCTTCGCCGCTAAACTTGCGGCCCCCGAGAGTGTCTGAGACCACCGTGACCGGCATCACCCTCGCCCTCTCCAAGGGCCGCATCTTCGAAGAGACCATGCCCCTGCTCGAGGCGGCCGGCATCCGTCCGCTCGAAGACCCGGAGTCGTCGCGCAAGCTGATCATCCCGACCGAGCGCGCCGACGTGCGGGTGGTCATCGTCCGCGCCACCGACGTGCCGACCTACGTCCAACATGGTGCCGCCGACCTCGGCGTTGCCGGCCGCGATGTCCTGCTCGAGCATGGCGGCGATGGCCTGGTGCAGCCTCTCGACCTGCAGATCGCGCGCTGCCGGATGATGGTCGCCTGCGCCGAAGGCTTCGACTACGCCAGTGCGGTGCGGTCCGGCGCGCGCCTGCGCGTGGCCACCAAGTATGTGTCGATCGCCCGCGAGCACTTTGCCGCCAAGGGCGTCCACGTGGATCTGATCAAGCTCTATGGCTCGATGGAGCTGGCGCCGCTGGTCGGTCTGGCCGATGTCATCGTCGACCTCGTCTCCACCGGCGGCACGCTCAAGGCCAACAAGCTGGTCGCGGTGGAAGAGGTGATGCCGATCAGCTCGCGGCTGGTGGTCAACCGCGCCGCGCTCAAGCTGCGCCGCGCCGAGATCGACCCGATCATCCAGTGCTTCGCCGGGGCGTTGGCGCCGGCCTGAGGAAGACATGTCCCTCATCCACCGACTCGACTCCCGCGACGCCGACTTCCAGCAGAGGCTCTCGGCACTGCTCGCCTTTGAGGCCTCGACCGACGACGCCATCGAGGTGGCCGTGGCCGGCATCCTCGACCGCGTCCGCAAGGAAGGCGATGCTGCCGTGTTGGAGTTCACGCGCCGCTTCGATGGCCTCGACGCGCCGGACATGGCCGCGCTGGAGTTGCCGCGCGCCGAGCTGCAGCGCGCCCGCGACGCGCTACCGGCGCCTGAGCGCGAGGCACTGGAACTGGCGGTCGAGCGGGTGCGCGCCTACCACCAGCGCC
>DALYGT010000209.1:0-3031 GCA_031971375.1 Burkholderiales bacterium
ATGTGCAGACGGTGCGCAGCGCGGTGAGCGAGGTCGAGCAGCGTCTGGCCGCGGTCGAGCGCGGTACGCAGCGCATCGCTGCACTCGAGAGGCAGGCGGCGGCCGACCGCGAGACTGCCGACATCGCGCGCGAACGTCACCGCGTCGGTCTGACCACCTTCCTCGATGTGGCTGATGCCGAACGCGGGCTGTTCGCGACTGAGCTCGCGCTCAATCAGGCGCGCGGCACGCTTGCGACCGACACCATCGCTTTGAACAAGGCGCTCGGCGGGGAGTGGACCGCGCCGGTCGGGGAGCCGCTGCCGGTGCCCTGAGCGGCGCGCAGAGAATGCCGCCGTGGCGGGGCGCATCGGTAGAGCGGTTTATCCGGGCCTGCCCCGGAAAACCGCGTCCCGATGGAAGACCCACGGGGAAGATGCGTGGCAGATTGTGGGTTCAGCAGCCGACGAACGCCCGCAGCGCCGCAAGGTCGGGGATGCGGATGTGCTTCTGCGCGACTTCGATGAGGCCATCCTTCTGCAGCTTGGTGAGCGTACGGCTCACCGTCTCCGGCGTAAGGCCAAGGTAGCTGCCGATCTCGTCGCGCGTCATGCGCAGGATGAACTCAGTCGCCGAGTAGCCGCGCTGGGCGTGGCGCTGCGACAGGTTGAGCAAAAAGGCCGCAAGGCGCTCACCTGCTTGCGCGCTACCGAGCAGCACCAGCAGATTGCGGTCCTGCACCATCTCGCGGCTCATGACCTTGTGCAGGTTGCGCTGCAACGCCGGCACAGCGCGACCGAGCGACTCCATCTCGGCGAACGGGATGATGCAGACCTCGCTGTCCTCCAGCGCCACAGCCTTGCAAGCGTGGTGGTCGCTGCTGATGCCATCAAGGCCCAGCAGCTCACCGGCCATCTGAAATCCGGTCACCTGCTCGCGCCCATCAGCCATCAGACTCTCGGTCTTGAAAAGTCCGAAGCGCACCGCGTAGATCGAGCGGAACGGCTCGCCGACCCCGAACAGCGCTTCGCCTTTGGGCACGCGGCGGCGTTGCGCGACGATCTGGTCGATCGCTTCGAGGTCGACGATGTCGAGCCCGCCCGAGAGACAGAGCTCGTGTAGCGAGCAGTTGGAGCAGGCGATCTGGAGGGGTCTGCGTTGGGTCCCGCCAGCAGCATCGGTGACACGGACGCCGTGGAAGTGGCTGTCGGGTTGGGTCACTGGCGCACTCCAACGGATAGGGCCGATGTCACGAGGGCCTGACATGGATCAGCCGGCCTCGCGGGCCCCCAGCCTAGAGTGGTCCTTTCAGCTCTTGCAGACCCTGAAGAGGAAGGATGATGAAGCAGATGTTGATCCCGGTCGTTGCGACTGCTGCCCTTGTCTCGGTTGCGCTTCCCGCGCAGGCCAGAGAGGGGGATCTTGTGGCCCGCATCCGTGCGACCTATGTGGCTCCAGACGCGAGCAGCAGACTGAACCTGAGTGGGCCGGGCACCCCCGATCTCACGACCGGATTCCTGAGCCCGGACACCAACGTCATTCCCGAGGTGGATCTCTCGTACCACTTCACCGACAACATCGCAGCGGAGTTGATCTTTGCGACCGGGTCGCGCCACCACGTCGTTCAGAAGGGCCCGGCACAGCCCGTTTCTGCAGATCCGATCGGCGACCTTGGCAGCGTCAATCTCCTGCCGCCCACGCTTACCGTGCAATGGCATTTCAACCCGGATCAAACCATAGACCCTTATCTGGGAGTGGGTATCAACTATACCCGTTTCATGGACAACAACCTCCTTGGCGGGGCCATCCACACCGAGCGGAACAGCTTCGGGCCGGCCATCCAGTTCGGTGCAGACTACAACCTCGAGGCCGGCTGGCTGCTCAATTTTGACGTCAAAAAGGTATGGATCCAGACCGACGTCAAGCTCGCCGGCGTCGGCAAGGTGGACAGCCTCGACATCAACCCGTGGGTAGTCAGTGTCGGCATCGGCAAGAAGTTCTAGCGCCGATTCAGCAGAGGGCGTCGGCCAGTGCCCGTGGTGGTCTCGAATACGATCGAAAAGCAGGGCAGGGGCCGTGACAACGGGTGTGGTGAGGTCGCGGCGCACCCGTCACCCGCTGCGGGCCGTCCATCGGGACGCGGTGCTCCGGGACAAGCCCGAAAAAACCACCTCCCCGATGCGCGCCTCCCTGACGGGTCTATGGTCAGGCCTACTGGCGGTGGGGTCACCGGCAGATGACTCCGTAGTCTGGAGTGAGAGGCGCGAGAAGAACTGACACCCGAGGGGTGGGGCCACCCATTCTCGGTCTTTCCGGGGCCGCGCGGCCGCGTCAAAGCCCCGCCAGCACGCGGATGTGCGCGGCCACACTGCGGCCGAGTGCGCTGAGCGCGTAGCCGCCCTCGAGTGCCGAGACCATGCGCCCGCTGCAATGGCGGTCGGCAATGGCTTTGAGCTGTGCGGTGATCCACGCGTAGTCGGCCTCGCGCCAACCGAGCATGGCCATGTCGTCCTCGCGATGGGCGTCGAATCCGGCCGAGATGAAGAGCATCTGCGGTTGGAAATCATCCAGGGGCGGCAGCCAGGTTTTTTCGATCGCTGCGCGGGCAGCGTCCCCTTCGCTCCACGCCGGTAGTGGCGTGGGGACGATGTGGGCATTTGCCGTGTCGGCGCCGCTGAAAGGGTAGAAAGGGTGCTGGAACGATGAGCACAGAAGCACCCGTGGGTCGTCGTGGAAGATCGCCTCGGTGCCGTTGCCATGATGCACGTCGAAGTCGCAGATGGCGACGCGCTCGAGTCCATGATGTTCGAGCGCGTGCAGCGCGCCGACAGCGATGTTGTTGAAGATGCAGAAACCTGAGGAGTGGTCGCGGCTGGCGTGGTGGCCCGGAGGCCGCACGCTGCAGAACGCGTTGTCGAACGCGCCGGTCATGACGCCATCGACCGCTCGCACCACCGCGCCCGCGGCCAGCCGCGCCGCCTCCATACTCCTCGGGCTGAGCGTGATGTCGTCGCCCAGATGCACCCGGCCGGTCGAGGGTGTCTGGGTCTCG
>DALYGT010000210.1:0-3021 GCA_031971375.1 Burkholderiales bacterium
GGCGCCATCGGTGGCTTGTGGGCGGTGGGTGTGGTGTTCGAGATCGGCATCTTCGTGCTGATGCCCCGACTCGTGGCGCGCTGGGGGTTCCTGCGCATCCTGCAGGCGACCTTTTGGCTCGGCACACTGCGGTTTGCGGTCATCGCGCTGGCGGTCGATTCGCTGCCGCTGCTGCTCGCCGCGCAGACCTTGCACGCGGCGACCTTCGCTGCCTTCCACGCGAGTGCCGTGGCAGCGGTGCATCAGTATTTCGCCGGGCCGCATCAGGCCAAGGGACAGGCGCTCTACACGTCAGTCAGTTTTGGTGTGGGCGGCACGCTCGGTGGTCTGCTTGGCGGCCTGTTGTACGAGAGTGCCGGCGGGGAGGGTGCCTTCCTGATGAGTGCGGCGGCGACCGCGCTCGGCGGGCTGATCCTCGCGGTGTCGGCCGCGCGCCGGTGACGCGAGCCGGCGGGCGGCCCCCGTCGGGTGTCCTTTTCGAAGCGACCTCGCGCAGCGGGGAGCGAGAACAAGTGACACCCGAGGTAGTGGGCCGCCCGCCACCGGTTTTCTCGTCCCCATGGCAAAATAGCAGGCTTTGCAACGCTCGCTGATCAGACCCGCCATGGCCGCCAAGACCCTCTACGACAAGCTCTGGGATGACCACGTCGTCCGCGTCGAGGACGACGGCACCGCGTTGCTCTACATCGACCGCCACCTCGTGCACGAGGTGACCAGCCCGCAGGCCTTCGAGGGACTGCGTCTGGCCAAGCGCCAGCCGTGGCGCGTCTCCAGCATCGTCGCCACCGCCGACCACAACACGCCGACCGACCACTGGGACCGCGGCATCGAGGACCCGGTGTCGCGCCAACAGGTCGAGACGCTGGACGCCAACATCCGTGCTGTCGGCGCCAAGGCCTACTTCCCCTTCAAGGACGCGCGGCAGGGCATCGTTCACGTCATCGGTCCGGAGAACGGCGCGACGCTTCCGGGCATGACCGTGGTCTGCGGCGACTCGCACACCTCGACCCACGGCGCCTTCGCCTGTCTGGCGCACGGCATCGGCACCTCCGAGGTCGAGCATGTGCTCGCCACGCAGTGCCTGCTGCAGAAGAAGATGAAGGCGATGCTGGTGCGCGTCGAGGGGCCGCTGGGCAAGGGTGTGACCGCCAAGGACGTCGCGCTGGCCATCATCGGCCACATCGGCACCGCCGGCGGCAACGGCCACGCCATCGAGTTTGCCGGATCGGCCATCCGCAGCCTCTCGATGGAGGGCCGCATGACGCTGTGCAACATGGCGATCGAGGCCGGTGCCCGCGCCGGCATGGTCGCCGTCGACGACACCACCATCGAGTACCTGCGTGGCCGTCCCTTTGCGCCCAAGGGCGCCGATTGGGACCGTGCCGTGGCGCACTGGCGCACGCTACACAGCGACGAGGGCGCGAGCTTCGAGCGCGTGGTCGAGCTGGACGCGCGTCGCATCGCGCCGCAGGTGACCTGGGGCACCAGCCCGGAGATGGTGGTCGACGTGAACGGCGCGGTGCCCGATCCCGCCGCCGAAAAAGATCCGGTCAAGCGCAATGGCATGGAGAAGGCGCTCGCCTACATGGGCCTGCAGCCCAAGACCCCGGTCAAGGATATCCGCATCGACAAGGTCTTCATCGGCTCCTGCACCAACAGCCGCATCGAGGATCTGCGCGCCGCTGCCGCCGTGCTCAAGGGCCGCAGCGTCGCTGCCAACGTCAAGCTGGCGCTGGCCGTGCCCGGCTCCGGTCTGGTCAAGCGCCAGGCCGAGGAGGAGGGCCTCGACAAGGTCTTCATCGCCGCCGGCTTCGAGTGGCGTGGCCCGGGCTGCTCGATGTGCCTCGCCATGAACGCCGACCGCCTCGAGCCGGGCGAGCGCTGCGCCTCGACCAGCAACCGCAACTTCGAGGGCCGTCAGGGCCCCGGCGGCCGCACCCACCTCGTGAGCCCGGCGATGGCTGCCGCCGCCGCGGTGGCGGGCCACTTTGCCGACGTCCGCGACGTGCTCTGACCGACGAGGTCCCTGATGAAGCCCTTTACTGTTCTGGATGGTCTGGTCGCACCGCTCGACCGGCCCAACGTTGACACCGACGCCATCATCCCCAAGCAGTTCCTAAAGTCGATCCTGCGCTCGGGCTTTGGCCCCAACCTGTTTGACGAGTGGCGCTACATGGATGTGGGCCAGCCTGGCATGGACAACAGCGCCCGGCCGCTCAACCCCAACTTCGTCCTCAACCAGCCGCGTTACAAGGGCGCGCAGGTGCTGCTGACGCGTGAGAACTTCGGCTGCGGCTCCTCGCGCGAGCACGCGCCCTGGGCCATCGAGGACTACGGCTTCCGCGCCCTCATCGGTCCGAGCTACGCCGACATCTTCTTCAACAACTGCTTCAAGAACGGTCTGCTGCCGATCGTTCTGCCGGCTGGCGAGGTCGACCGCCTGTTTAAGGACGTGGAGGCCACGCCGGGCTACCGCCTGCGCATCGACCTCGACGCGCAGACCGTGGCCACGCCTGACGGCCGCACGCTGCGCTTCGACATCGATCCGTTCAGAAAAGAGTGCCTGCTCAAGGGCCTCGACGACATCGGTCTGACCCTGCGCCACGCCGACCAGATCCGCGAGTTCGAAGAACGCCGCCGCGCCACCCAACCCTGGCTGTTTGCCTGAAAGACCCCGAGATGAAGATCCTTGTCCTGCCGGGTGACGGCATCGGTCCCGAGATCACTGCCGAGGCGGTGCGCGTGCTCGAGGTACTGCGCGCCGACGGCGTCAAGATGGAGTTCGAGGAGGCCCTGCTCGGCGGCTGTGCGGTCGACGCCACCGGCAAGCCCTACCCGGAGGCCACCAGTCGCCTCGCCCGCGACGCCGACGCCATCCTGCTCGGCGCGGTGGGCGGCCCGCAGTGGGACACGCTGCCCCGCGAGCAGCGCCCCGAGCGCGGACTGCTCGGTATCCGCTCGGAGCTCGGCGTCTTCGCCAACCTGCGCCCGGCCATCCTCTACCCGGAACTGGCCAACGCG
>DALYGT010000211.1:0-3018 GCA_031971375.1 Burkholderiales bacterium
CGGCGCTGTAGTGCTCGATCTGGCCCAGCGAATCAGGCGTGTAGAGCTCGGCGAACTCGATCATCCGCTGGTGGGTCTCGCGCGAGTCGACGACGATGCGGCAGGTCTCCTCCCACACCATGTCGCGCAACACGCGCAGCGGCAACCGCAGGTCGTGGTGCAGCAGCTCGACGCCTGCAGCGCCGCGCGAACGGCGGTCGACCTCGGTCCACAGACGTCGGAGATAGGCGACGTCGGCCGCCAGGTCGCTGTCGCTGGCCTGCTCGGCGTTGGTGCGGATGATGTAGCCGCCGCCGGCCGTATCGGCGCCCTTGAGCGCGTCGGTCATGGCGCGGCCGTCGAGGATGGCCTGCAGCCGCGCGCGTTGTGCCTCGCGCGCCTCCTCGCCCTCGATGCGCTGCGAGACGCCGATGTGGTCGTCCCCGGGGATGTAGACGAGGAACCGGCCGGCAAGACTGATCTGGGTGGTGAGCCGCGCACCCTTGGTGCCGATCGGGTCCTTCATCACCTGGACGAGGACGCCGTCCCCCTCGCGCAGAAGTTGCTCGATCGGCAGGCTGCCCGGCACCAGCCCCGGCCGGCGGATATCGGCCACATGGAGAAAGGCCGCGCGCTCGAGCCCGACGTCGATGAAGGCCGACTGCATCCCGGGCAACACGCGCTTGACCAGTCCGCGGTAAACGTTGCCGACCAGCCCGACGTGGCTGGCGCGCTCGATGTGGATCTCCTGCACCACACCGTTCTCGGTCACGGCCACGCGCGTCTCCTGCGGCGTAACGTTGATCAGGATCTCTTCGCGCACGGCCCCCATCAGGCGTCTCCACTCCAGTTGACGATGCCGGCCTGCGCCAGCAGATCGGCAGTCTCGAACAGCGGCAGGCCCATGACGCCGGTGTAGCTGCCCTCGAGGTGCTCGACAAAGCACGCGGCGCGGCCCTGAATGCCGTAGGCGCCGGCCTTGTCCATAGGCTCGCCGGTGCCGGCATAGGCGCGGATCTGCGCCTCGCCGATGCGGGCGAAGCGCACACGGCTGACCGAGATGCGCAGGTCGACGTGGTCACCCTCGGCCAGCGCCACGGCCGTCAGCACCTGATGCTCACGGCCGGACAGGCGCGAGAGCATCGCCACCGCCTCATCGGCATCGGCCGGCTTGCCAAAGATCTCGCCGGCCAGTGCGACGGTGGTGTCGGCACCAAGCACCGGCGCACTCGCAACACCCGTCGCCGCCAGTTCGGCGACGCCGGCCAGGGCCTTTTGCTGCGCCAGCCGCTTGACGTAGACCAGAGGCGGCTCGCCCGACAGCGGCGTCTCATCGACGGCACGTTCGGGCGCAAGGCGCAACAGCGTCGGCGCGTAGCCGGCCTGCGCGAGCAGTTCGCGGCGGCGCGGGCTGGCAGATGCGAGATAGAACGGGCGATGGTTCACGGCGTCGCGGAGCCTACCCTGAAATGGCCCGGTGCGATCACTCGCGATGATAGGGGTGGCCCGCCAGTATGGTGGTCGCACGGTAGAGCTGCTCGATCAGCACCACCCGCGCCAGACCATGCGGCAGGGTCATCGGCGACAGCGAGAGCAGCAGGTCGGCACGCTCGCGCAGGGCCTGCGCGTGGCCGTCCGGGCCACCCAGCAGAAAGGCGGCATCGCCGCCGTCGGCCTGCCACTCGCCCAGGCGATCGGCCAGTTGGCGCGTGCTCAGCGCACGACCGCGCTCGTCGAGCACGACCTTGCGCGCACCGCGCGGCACCGCCGCGAGCAGGCGCTCGCCTTCTGCGGCAGCCATGCGCTCGACCGGGCGGGCCTCGTTGCGCGGCTCGGCGCGGAGCTCAGCGAGCTGCAGCGACCACGGCCGGGCGAAGCGCCGCGCATAGTCGTCGCAGGCGGCCTGCTGCCAATCAACCAGGCGGTCGCCGATGGCGATGACGTGCAGGCGCACGGTGCTGACGGGAGACGGCCAGACGCGACGACCCGGGCGGCCTCAGCCGCGGCGCACCGGCAAGCCAGGAAGCGGACCGGCGCGACCGACCCGGGCACTGGCCGGCGCAGCGGAGGCGCCCTCTTCGGCCTCGTCGCGCCCGCTGTCGCTCCCCGATGCACGCAACTGCCGCGCCACACGCGAGGCGTCGCCACCCCAGAGCTCGTCGATGTTGTAGTACTCGCGGACCTGCGCCTGCATGACATGCACGACCGCGTCGCCGAGGTCGATCAGGACCCACTCGCCGGCCTGCTCACCCTCGACGCCGATCACGTCACCGCCCGCCTCCTTGACCTTCTCCTGGACCTCGTTGGCGAGCGAGCGCACATGGCGGTTGGAGGTGCCGGTGGCGATGACCATGTAGTCGGTGATGGAGGTGAGGTGGCGCACCGGCAGCACGGCAAGATCCTGTGCCTTGATGCCTTCGAGCGCGTCGACGATGGCGGCCTTGAGTTGTTCGCTGTTCATGGGGGGCAGGCGTCCTGAGGCGCGGTGTTGCCGTTGCCGGCATCTTGGGTCGAGTAGAGCCCATGCTGATGGATGTATCCGAGCACGGCGTCGGGCAACAGATAGCGCGGCGACACACCCGATCGCAGCTGACTGCGCACCAGCGATGCCGAGATGTCCAGCGCAGTCATGGTGTGGATGGCGATACGCCCACCCGGCGAACGGCGCAACGGCGACATGTTGACAACAGAGCGGTTGGAGAACGCTTCCCACAGCTCGGGCGCAAGCGCCGACTCCCAACTGGTGACGCTGTAGCCGGGCCGCTGCGCGACGACGATGTGGCAGAGGTCAAGCAACTCACGCCAGCGATGCCAGCCCGGCAGCGACAAGAAGGCATCGGCGCCCATCATCAGCACCACCGGCGTGCGTGCGGGAAGCGTGGCGCGCAACTCGGTGACGGTATCGAACGAGTAGGACTGGCCGGCTCGAACCAGCTCGCGCTCGTCCATGACGAAACGCGGGTTGTCGGCGATGGCCAGACGCACCATCTCGGCACGCTGCGCGTTGCTGGCGGCCGGCTGCGCGCGGTGCGGCGGCGT
>DALYGT010000212.1:0-3003 GCA_031971375.1 Burkholderiales bacterium
CGCGGGCAGCGGCGCGCAGATCCTGCTCGGCAACACCTTCCACCTCTGGCTGCGGCCCGGCACCGAGGTCATCTCCAAGTTCGGCGGCCTGCACGGTTTCATGGACTGGAGTGGCCCCATCCTCACCGACTCGGGCGGCTTCCAGGTCTGGTCGCTCGGCGCATTGCGCAAGATCAGTGAGGAGGGCGTCAAGTTCGCGAGCCCGCTCAACGGCGATCGGCTGATGCTCACGCCCGAGGTCTCGATGCAGATACAGGCCGCGCTCAACTCGGACATCGTCATGATCTTTGACGAGTGCACGCCGTACCCGGCCACGCACCGCGAGGCTGCCGACTCGATGCGCCTGTCGCTGCGCTGGGCGCAGCGCAGCCGCGACGCCTTCGACGCCACCGGCTGCGGCAACGCGCTGTTCGGCATCGTCCAGGGCGGCATGTACGAGGACCTGCGCGAGGAATCGCTGGCCGGCCTCACCGATATCGGGTTCGACGGCTACGCGCTGGGCGGCCTCTCGGTCGGCGAGCCCAAGGCGGACATGCTGCGCATCCTCGAGCACTCGGCGCCACGCCTGCCCGCGGACCGGCCCCGCTACGTGATGGGTGTGGGCACACCGCTCGACCTGATGGACGCGGTGGAGCGGGGCGTCGACATGTTCGACTGCGTGCTGCCGACCCGCAACGCCCGCCACGGCATCCTCTTCACCACGTATGGCGAGCTGCGTATCAAGAACGCCGCCCACCGCGACGACCCGCGGCCGGTGGAGGAGGGCTGCGGCTGCTACACCTGCCAGCGCTTCAGCCGCGCCTACCTGCACCACCTGCACCGCACGGGTGAGGCGCTCGGCGCGCGGCTCAACACCCTGCACAACCTGTTCCACTATCAGCAGCTGATGGCCGGCATGCGCGAGGCCATCGAGCAGGGGCGTTTGACGGCCCTCACCCGCGAGCGCAGGGAACGCTACGCCGCTGGCGTTGCCTCAGCGGGTGCGTCTGTGCCGGACGCGCCACGGCCCTCCTCGCCAGAACCGACCACGGGCATGTCTGGTTCGTCCTCCGGCTGATGCATACCGTATGGCCGTAATGGCCGTCGCGCGGGTCGCCCGAAGGCCCCGTGCTACCATCGCGCACCTTTTTGGAGTCCCGCATCCATGAGACCCCTCGCAGCCACTTTCGCGACCATTGCATCGACTCTCGCGACCCCGGCCTTCGCCGAACCTGTCGCCCCCACGGCGATGGACCTGGCAGGCCAGTTCTTGCCGATGGTCGTCATCTTTGTTTTGTTCTGGTTCATGCTCATCCGCCCGCAGATGAAGCGCGCCAAGGAGCACAAGCAGATGGTCGACGGCCTTCAGGTCGGTGACGAGGTCGTGACGGGCGGGGGCGTGCTCGGTCGTGTGACCAAGGTCGCCGACGCTTATGTGACGCTCGAGATCGCCAAGGACACGCGCGTCGTCGTCCAGCGCCCGAGCGTCCAGACCGTACTGCCCAAAGGCACCATCGCCTCAGCCTGAGGACGACCCGGCCGCCTCCCTGTTGCCCACCTTCTAGTCTGTCGCCGACCATGAACCGCTTCCCCCTCTGGAAGAACGCCCTCATCGCCGTCGTCATGGCGCTCGGCGTGATCTACACCGTGCCCAACCTGTTCGGCGAGGTGCCAGCCGTGCAGGTGCTCCCCGCGCGTCCCGGCATCAAGGCCGACACCGCGTTGATGGGCAAGGTCGAGTCGGCCCTCAAGGCCGGTGGCGTGACGCCGGACGGCGTCGCCAGCGACGAGCGGAGCGTGCGTGTGCGTCTCGAGAGCACCGACGTCCAACTCAAGGCGCGCGATCTGTTGCAGCAGGCGCTCGGCGGCGACTACATCGTCGCATTGGCGTTGCAGTCGGCCTCGCCGCAGTGGCTCACCGCGCTGCACGCGCTCCCCATGTACCTCGGCCTCGACCTGCGCGGCGGCGTGCATTTCCTGCTCGAGGTCGACATGAAGACCGCGTTGGCAAAGGCGGTCGAGCGCAATCAGAACGAATTGCGCAGCGCCCTGCGTGAGGCGCGCATCAGCTACGGCGGCATCGCTCGCCAGGGTGACGATCTGGTGCTCCGCTTCAAAGATGACGACGCACGCAAGAAGGCTCGTGCGCTGGTCGAGAAGGATTTCCGTGGTCTGGCCATCCGCGACGACATCGTCGGCGAAGACCTGCGCCTCATCCTCAGCATGACCCCGGCCGAACTCAAGCGCATCGAGGAGGCCTCGTTGCAGCAGAACATCACCACGCTGCGCAACCGCGTCAACGAACTCGGTGTCGCCGAGCCGGTGGTGGCGCAGCAGGGTCCGAACCGCGTCGTGGTCCAGCTGCCGGGTGTGCAGGACACTGCCAAGGCCAAAGACATCCTCGGTCGCACCGCCACCCTCGAGCTGCGTATGGTCGACGAGGAGCACAGCGACCCGGCCTCGCTGGCGGCGGCGCTGGCCGGACAGCCACCATTCGGTGACGACGTCTTCACCGACCGCGAGGGTCGTCCCTACGTCGTCAAGAAGCAGGTCTACCTGACTGGCGAGAACATCTCCGATGCCCAGCCCGGCTTCGATGGCCAGTCCGGCCAGCCGGCGGTGCACATCAACCTCGACGGCAAGGGTGCGCGCATCTTCAAGCAGGTCACGCGCGAGAACGTCGGCAAACGCATGGCCATGCTGCTGGTCGAGAAGAACCGCGCCGAGGTGGTTACCGCGCCGGTCATCCGCACCGAGATCGCCGGCGGCCGGGTGCAGATCAGTGGCGCCATGAACACCGAGGAGGCGCGCGACATCGCGCTCCTTCTGCGCGCCGGCTCGCTGGCCGCGCCGATGGAGATCGTCGAGGAGCGCACGGTGGGTCCGAGCCTCGGCGCCGACAACATCAGCCGCGGCATCAATTCGACGCTGTACGGGTTTGCTGCGATCGTCGTGTTCATGGTCATCTACTACCTGGCTTTCGGGGCCATCTCGTCGGTGGCACTGGCAAGCAACCTGTTCCTG
>DALYGT010000213.1:0-2976 GCA_031971375.1 Burkholderiales bacterium
TCCGAACCCATGAGCGAGTTGGTCAAGCGCTACACCGCCAGCGTGTTTTTCGACCAGCGCCTGTGGCGCGCCGACATCGAGGGCTCGCTCGCGCATGCGCGAATGCTGTGCGCCGGGCAGCTGATCAGCGCCCGGGATCTCGCCGACATCGAGCGCGGCATGGCGCAAATCCGTGGCGAAATCGAATCCGGCAGCTTTGAATGGAAGCTCGACCTCGAAGATGTGCACCTCAACATCGAGGCGCGCCTGACCCAGCTGGTCGGGGACGCCGGCAAGCGCCTGCACACCGGCCGCAGCCGCAACGACCAGGTCGCCACCGACATCCGCCTGTGGCTGCGCGACGCGATCGATGAATCCTTGGCGCTGCTGCGCGACTTCCAGAAAGCGCTCCTCGACCTCGCCGAGAAACACACAGACACCGCCATGCCTGGCTTTACGCACCTGCAGGTGGCGCAGCCGGTGACCTTTGGCCACCACCTGCTGGCCTATGTGGAGATGGCCCGGCGCGACGCCGAGCGTCTGGCCGACTGCCGCAAGCGGCTCAACCGCCTGCCGCTGGGCGCGGCGGCGCTGGCCGGCACCACCTACCCGATCGACCGGCCCTCGGTGGCGGCGGATCTGGGCTTTGACGAGGTGTGCGAGAACTCGCTCGATGCGGTGAGCGACCGCGACTTCGCCATCGAATTCTGCGCGGCGGCGGCGATCGCCATGACGCACCTCTCCAGGCTCTCGGAAGAGCTGATCCTGTGGATGAGCCCGCGGGTGGGCTTTATCGATCTGGCCGACCGCTTCTGCACCGGCTCATCAATCATGCCGCAGAAGAAGAACCCCGACGTGCCCGAGCTGGTGCGCGGCAAGACCGGGCGCGTGAACGGCAGCCTGATGAGCCTGCTGACCCTGATGAAGGGCCAGCCGCTGGCATACAACAAGGACAACCAGGAGGACAAGGAGCCCTTGTTCGACACCGCCGACACGCTGATCGACACGCTGCGCATCTATGCGGATCTCGTCAGCGGCATCCGGGTCAAGCCAGAGGCGATGCGCGCCGCGCTGCGGCAGGGCTACGCCACCGCGACCGACCTGGCGGATTACCTGGTCAAGCGCGGGCTGCCCTTCCGCGATGCGCACGAGGCGGTGGCGCTTGCGGTGCGCGCGGCGGAGAAGCGCGGCTGCGACCTGAGCGACTTCTCGCTGGACGAGCTCAAGGCGGCGATGGCCGAGGTCAAGGGCGCGGCGGAGAAGCTGAGCGCCGACGTGGCCGATGCGCTGACGGTGGAGGGCTCGCTGGCGGCGCGCAACCACATCGGCGGCACGGCGCCAGAGCAGGTGCGGGCAGCAATCAAGCGGGCGCGGGCGCGGTTGGGGTAATCGGCAACCGGAGGAGGAAACACCTGTGAAGCCTTTGGTGCTACACGAAGACGCCTTCTACGAGTATTTCGGCCCCTATCGACACCCCGAGGCTGCTCACAACATCTGGGGCGGGCTTGGTCTAGAGACCTTCGGCTCGGATCGGGAATTGGCTTACAAAGCCGACGCGAATCACGTCTGGACCGTGGTCGACGGCGATGGAAATGGCGATATGTGGATTACGCCGGGACTGCGCCTCGTCAATAGACACTGTTATCTAATCACAGAGCGGCCTCACAACGATCTTGATATCGAATTTCGCTGCCCCAGGAACGGGAGTGGGCTGACCCCTCTAGGTCTTAAGCGCCAGCTCTCGCAAATTCAGAAAGCGATCAACCGACTGGAGTACGAAACCGCGGCCTCTGCCTAATCAGGCGTCCCGCAACACACTAAAGCGCCGGTACAACTCAGCGCTCATCGGCTCGAGTAGCCGCCAAACGAGCGGGATCGGACCCTTTTCGCAAGGCTCCCAACTTTCGAGCCGTACCTCGCCCAGCGCAGCGAATTCGTGATCCGGATCTTCCCGGACAAACAGGAAGAAGCGCCAGCCGTTAGCGGGACTCTCGATGAAGCGTCGGCCAAGCTTGTTGCCCGGGTTGGCACGGTTCTGCGTCTCCCATGCAAAACGGTCGGGGCTGATTGCGTAGTCGCGGTACTTCACGCCCTCGTGGAAGCCCTCGCTCTTGTCGAGGGTCACGAACATTGCGTAGAGCCGCTCCTCCTCAAACGCAATCCCACCCTCGCGCTGCGAGGGACGCCGCGACTCGGTCGCATACCCCAATGCAGCGAGGATCTCGCGACGGGCATATCGGGCATGTAGCGTAATCGGCCACTCTGGGGGCGCACCTGTCATCGGCCGACCGGGATTGTCGGTCATCTCTTCGAGGTGGCCGAACAACTCTTCCAGTTCCGCTTTGAGCGCGGGGTTGCCGGCCAGTACTTGGCGGAAATCCGCTTTAGAAATGACCCGGTTTGTCTCATGGATGAGCTGATGAGCCAGCATCGGCGGCGCTCTCCCCGAGTCGCGATTGCCAGCGAGCCACTCCATCCAGGCGCGCAGGAGACGTGGATCGTTGACGTGAAGCAGACGCGCAACGCGACGCAACAGATTCTCGTCTTCCTTGCCGAAGGGCACATGCGGCAGCCCCGCATCGCGAAGCAGTCCCTGCCACGAGCGCTGGTTTTCATACAGTTCGTCGAGCTCGATCATCTGGTCGCGCAGGAAATCGGCCATACGCAGCGGCCCGCTTCGTCCAGCCGCCCATGCCGTCACCTCCGCGCGAAGCCGTCGCGCATTGACCTGCAAGCTCTGGCGCAAATTGGCGAGAACACGCTCGCGCGCCACCTTGTCGAGCTGGATGTGGCAACCGGGGGGCAGCAAGCCAAAGCCTTTCTCGGCCGACTCGCCGAGTTGCCGTCGGCTCATCCCGGTCAGACTGCGGTAAAGGACATCGAAACGGAAGTTCTCGCCGTAAAGCCCGACGTAGTCGAGTACGAGGCAACACGACTTGCCCTCTTGAAGCCGCAAGCCGCGTCCAATCTGCTGCTGGAAGACCACGGGGCTCTGCG
>DALYGT010000214.1:0-2976 GCA_031971375.1 Burkholderiales bacterium
AGTTCCCGGCGCTGGCGGCGCAGATCGTCGGCGGCGACGGCGGACCCCATGGCCGCCCGCCGTTGCGGCATCAGCGGCGCGTTGGACTTCTCGGCCTCCGCGATCGCCACCTTCCAGCCTTCTACGCCCGCTCGGGCGGCCTGCGCCGTCAGGCGGTTGCCCGCCGCGGCGTTGGTCATCTCGTCCAGGTCCGCTTCGACCGCCGCCAGCTGCGACCGCAGCGCCGTGACCCCGGCGGCGCGGGCCTCTTCGGCCACCACGCCGACCCGGTCCCGCTCCATGAGCGCGTCGCCCTGCACCGCAAACGTGCCCGCAATGACGACGAGCGAGACCGCCATGGCGATGACGAGCGCCCAGAGCTTCGGCCACAGGTTCTCCCGCCATGTGAGGCTCATGAACACCGGGATGGCGATCTTGGCGACATAGGGGATGCCCACCGCGACCGCGGCGAACCCCGCCACGTAGGGAAACCAGAACTGGATATCACCGGTCCATGCGCCGGCCTTGGTCAAGTGCAGGTCGGCGGCCCGGTCACGGGCGATGTCGAGGGTGTACAAAAACAGGAAGTACACGAGGGCGAAAAACGCGATCCACGAAGCCAACTTCGCGCTGCGAACAAGTGATGCAGGAACCGTCACATGCGGCGGGTCCGGCTCCTTGGGCGCGCGCTTGGTGCGGCGCGCAAGTTCGTCGAAGAAGTCCTTGGCGTTCATGGCTGGTTCCAGAGTGAGAGAAAAGGGCTCGCCAGCGCGTAGAGCCCGGCGAACGCAAGGAAGCCGACGACCAGCACCAGCCAGCCGCGACCGGATTTCACGGCAGCACGTCCATGGCCTTTCGGACGTTCTCAATCGGGCGCTCTACCGAATCGACGGCCATCTTGGTCAACAGCGCGGTCCCAGCCATGATGGCGAACACTGCAATGAAGGCTTCGCGCACGGAGAGGTTGAGCCCCTGCGTGTCGGGCTGTTGCGCCGCGCGTTTCGCGTCGGTCTGGCGTTCCGCGGTCAGCGCGCTTTCAAGCCGGTCGAAACGCCCGAGAAGTTCGCCGCGCATGTGGCCGTATGCTTCCAGCACGGCCTGCTGGCCGCGCTCAAGGCCGCCGATGCGCGCGTGCACGGGCGCCATCTCCGCATGCGTCACGAATGGCGCGGGCACGTGATATGGTTGCTGCCCCTGTTGCCCCGGTTCCATCCATCAGCCTTTCGGTTCGTCTGCCAAATGCGACTGCACGCACGCCTTGTGCTGCTCCATGACGATCCCGCCCCAGGCTTTTAACCCGATGACGTAGCCCTCAGCGGTCTTGAGGCGGTCGATCGATCCGTCCTGCGCCCGGAAGATCATGGGCTGCGGCATCTCCTCCGGCATTTCCAGACACGCCGTCGAATAGACCGGCGGGGGCGGCGGGGTGGGCGCCGGCGGGCACGGGAGGGTCGTTACTCGATGCGGGCCCGGCAAGCTCGCGCAGCCAGTCGTCATCAGGGCGCCGAGCAGTGTCGCCTTCAGCAACTTCATGTGTCCTCTCCTGTGAACGACGGCGGATCGCCGCCTGCCTCGCCGCGCGGGCCGCATCCAGCTTCGCCGCGTCGGCAATCCGTTGTTCGTAGTCCGCCAACACGGCGTTGGACTTCGCCATGGCCTGTTCGGCTTGGCTCATGCGCGCCGCCAGCGCTTCGTTGGCGACGGTCGCGCCCGCCAGTTCTTCCTTCACGTCGTCCAGCTTGCCTTGCGCGTGTTCGGCGACGTGGTTGCGCCAGAGGCCCCAGCCGAGCGACAGCACGAGCGCGGCGGCCAGCACCTGCGACAGCATGCCAAGGCCTGGGATCGGCGCGGCCAGAAGGCCCTGCACCTGCGGCTGCGGCATGGTCGGCGGCGCGCGCTTGCGCGCCCATGCGCGCTCAATCCAGATCTTCAGCGGGTCCTCGCCATATTCGCGCATGCCCCGCAGGTATTGCGCGAACTGCAAGTCCTGCTCCGGCGTGCGTTCGACCACGCACAGGAGGCAGATCGTGCGGCGGTAGTGCTCGTGGTCGGCGTTCCGGGGCGGGCCGAGTTCCGCAAAGGTGCGCTCGTAAAGCTGCTGGGAGTCGGTGACGTCTTCCGGGGCGAAGCGCACCACCAGCCGCACATGCGCGCGGCGCAGCGTGCGCGGCAGGTCCAGAACGCCGCGCCAGAGCGCAGACAGCGCCAGCGTCACGGCAGCGAAAGCGGCCACGACCTTGGCTTCCACGCCATCCCAGAAATTGGCGATCTCGCCGGTCTCCATCTGCTCGCCGAGCGACGGCGCGCCGGCATAGTCCGTGAGGTCCGGCGCGGGGTCTTTCCACGGGGGATCATCGCTCATGTCGGCCATCCTTCGGTCGGGTCGTACGCGGCAAGGGTGCTCTGATCCGCCGCCAGAAGCGCGGTGACGCGGGTGTTGGCCTCGTCCTGCACGGAGACGGCCCAGAGGCGGTCGCTGTCGAGCGCCGCCATGCGCGTGAGCTGGCTGTCCGTCAGCGGTTCCGCGGCGTTGGTCTGCGCCGCCAGCGACTGCGAGTGCAGCTGCTGCAGTTCGGTAGCCTCGTCCGGCGTGAAGCGTGCTTCGGCCAGCGCGCGGGCCTGCTGCACCACCTGCCCGATCCGCTGCGAGCGTAGCGCTTCGAGCTCGTTCTGCGTCAGGATCATCCCGCCATAGTTCGGCGGCTGTGGCGGATCGAGGGACGCGGGCGGCGCGTTGGGATCCAGGTCGTTGATCGCAGCGCAGATGCGCACAAACCACGCCTTCGACACCAGCGCAAAGTCGTCCGCCATCGGGCGGTACTTGTGGTCTGGATCGATCGCTTCGACGTGCTGGATCAGCGCGGCGGCGTCGGCAGCCATCATGTCGCGGATCGCCACGAGATGGCCGACCGCAGCAGCGGAGAGTTCACGCAAGGTTGTCATGTCAGGTTCCTGTGCAGACAAAAGTGTCGACGGTGGCGCCGCCTACCTTCAGCG
>DALYGT010000215.1:0-2949 GCA_031971375.1 Burkholderiales bacterium
AAGCCGCGGCAACGGCCATGAACAGGAGGAAGATGCCCATGAACACCGCCGGGTGGTGGGCGAACAGCACGATGCCGGCGACCATCGCCAGGTGCAGCGCCTGCATCGGCAGGGGCACGCCGCGACCACCCTCGGCGGCTTCATGGGTTTCCAGCGTGAGGTGGCGATGGAAAACAGCCGTGAGGATCGTTGCGTTGATCACCACCGCCAGCGCCGCCTTCCAGCCGAAATGACTGAGCATGAAGGCGCTGTCCCACCCCCAGGTGCCGGCGACCATCAGCACCGGCGGCGCGGCAAAGTGGGTCAGCGTGCCGCCGATCGACACGTTGACGAACAGCACGCCGATCGTCGCGTACTTGAACCGCTCCGGTGCGTCTTTGCGGATCAGCGGCAGCAGCATGATGGCGGCCAGCGTCATCGCCGCCGGCTCGGTGATGAACGAGCCGAGCAGCGGTACCAGGGTGAGCAGCAGCCAGAAGCGCGCGACCGCGTCATCGACCGGCAGCAGCGCCGCAGTGCGCACCACCAGCGCCCGTGCCACCGACATCACCGGCCGCGAGGCCGACACCACCATGATGGCGAAGACGAACAGCGGTTCGGTGTAATTGCGGGTGTCGGCATAGTCGACCGCGCCGGCCATGCCCTCGGCGAACATCAGCCAGCCGAACAGCACCATCGCCCAGAAGCCGAACACCGCCTCGACCTCGGCGAGCAGGTGGAAGGTGCCGTGGTGCGCCGGAAATCGATGCCCGAGCCGCTCGATCCATGCCGTCGAGAAGGTGTGCAGGATGGCCAGACCAAAGCACAGGGCGCCAGCCCAGAGTGTCGTGTCGTGCATCAGTCTGATCCGTCTAGCCGCCGTCCCGGTCGCGCCAGTCGCGCAGGCTGCGGTCGATCAGCGCCATCTGCGCGGCGAAGCGGCGGCAGTCCCGGCAAATGGACCGATGAAACACCAGCAGCCCGCGTTCCAGCGGCCCGAGCGTGCGGTAGCTGGCCTCGGTCGTGAGGCGGCTCGCTTCGCGGCAGTTCATCATCCAGCGCATCCGTCGTCCTTACGTCCTCAAGCGCCCTGCACAGACCCGCCGAACCAATTCTGTTGCAGGCACTCGCGCAGCCTCAGGCGGGCCCGGTGCAGCAGGACCCACAGGTTGGTCGGCTGGATGTCGATTTCCTTACAGATGGTCTCACTGTCGAGTTCGAGCCACTCTTTCATAAGGAACACGCGGCCCTGCTGGTCGGGGAGGCGCTCGACGCAGGCCTCCATGACGGCGAGGAACTGCTTCTGCCGCAGGTCGGACTCGGGTCGCCCCCACTCGGACGGGCGCTCGCTGAAGTGGCCGTCGGCACCGAACACCTCGTCCTCGATGTCGAACGCGTCGTCCTCGGTAGTGAGCGCGCACTCGCGCGCGTGCAGGCGGATCTGGTCGACGATCTTGTTGCGCAGGATGCCGACCAGCCAGGTGTTGCGGCTCGAGCGGCCCTCGAACGCGTCCGGCCTCTGCACCGCGGCCAGCAGCGTCTCGGCCACCGCATCCTCGGCCCAGGCCTCGTTGCGCAGCTGCATGCGGGCAAAGCGCATCAGGTAGGCGCGGGCGTCTTCGACCCAAGTCGTATCCATTTAAAGCCCAGTCCATTTCAAGCCCAGTCCATTTCGGGCCATGTCCATGCTCGGTGCCATCTTCGGCGCGAGCCACGATCACGTCCCCAAAAAATCTTCTAAAAAGTCTGTAAGGATTCGACACCTTGCTGCGACAGAACAGTGTCGGGCAAGTGTTCCGGCACTTTCAACTGCAAACTTTCAAGGATGAACCAAATGAACCAGAACCTCATCGCTTCCGCCGCCATCGCTTCGCTGATGGCCCTCGGTGCCGCCACCAACGCCGCTGCTGCAGACAACGCCGGCAAGGAGAAGTGCTTTGGCATCGCCAAGGCCGGTCAGAACGACTGCGCCAATCTGGCTGGAACCCACAGCTGCGCCGGTCAGGCCAAGACCGACGGTGACGCTGGCGACTGGAAGTTCGTCAAGGCCGGCTCGTGCAACGCCATGGGCGGCAAGACCCTCGAACAGGCCAAGATGGCCAAGTAAGCCGATGCAGGCGACGGCCACGCTGACCGTCGCCTGCTCGAGTGACTTGTATACGTTCGCCCTCGACAGCAACCCTCGGTCATTTCAATCGACATGGACACACGCAGGCTAACCGGAATGACTCTCGGCGTCGGCCTGCGGCATCCTCATTACACGGACTTCGCCGAGGCGGCCGCGTTGCCAGACTTCGTCGAGGTCCACTCCGAGAACTTCTTCGCGCCGGGCGGCGCCAGCCGCGCGCTGATCGACTCGGTGCGCGCGCGCTGCGAGGTGAGCCTGCACGGGGTCGGGCTCGGGCTTGGCTCCGCAGTCGGGGTCGACTCGCGGCATCTGGCGAGGCTGGCCGAACTGGTGGCCCGCGTCGACCCGCTGCGCGTCTCGGATCACGCCTGCTTTGCGCGGGCACCGCTGCCGGGCCAGACCGTGCCGGTGCACGGCGCCGACCTGCTGCCGCTGGCCTTCACGCCGGTCAGTCTCGACATCCTCTGCGACAACGTCAGCCGTGTGCAGGACGCGCTGCGGCGGCCGCTGCTGGTCGAGAACCTGTCGGCCTACTGGGCGTTCGACGACGACTGCGTCGCCGAGCCGGAATTCCTTGCCGCGCTGTGCCGTCGCACCGGCTGCGCACTGCTGCTCGACCTCAACAACCTGGTGGTCAATGCCACCAACGCCGGTGAGGCCGATGTGGTCGCGGCGGCGTGTCGCTTCGTCGATGCGTTGCCGCGTGATGCGGTCGGTGAATACCACCTGGCCGGTTGCACGTCGGTCGAGTCGGGTTTGATGATCGATGACCACTCGCGGCCGGTGTCGGAGCCGGTGTGGACGGTCTACGCGCATGCGCTGCGGGCCATCGGGCCGCGGCC
>DALYGT010000216.1:0-2931 GCA_031971375.1 Burkholderiales bacterium
GACGATCTGCTGATGCTGTTCAGCTTCGCGCGGGCGTACTTCATGGTCGACATGCAGGTGCCATCGGCCTACATCCAGTTCCTGCGCCGGATCATGCCGAACAAGCCGCGCTCCGAGCTCTACACCATGCTCGGGCTGGCCAAGCAGGGCAAGACCATGTTCTACCGCGACCTGCTGTTCCACCTCAACCACTCGGACGACCAGTTCGTCGAGGCACCCGGTATCCGCGGGCTGGTGATGCATGTGTTCATGCTGCCGAGCTACCCCTACGTGTTCAAGATCATCAAGGACCGCTTCGGCAGTTCCAAGGACATCACGCGCGAGGGCGTCAAAGCCAAGTTCCAGATGGTCAAGAACATCGACCGGGTGGGGCGGATGGCCGACACGCTCGAGTTCACCGAGTTGGCGTTGCCACGCGCGCGTTTCTCGGAGGCGTTGCTGGCGCAGTTGTTCGACGTCGCGCCGTCGATCGTCCACGAAGAGGGCGACAACATCATCATCGACCACTGCTACATCGAGCGCCGCATGACCCCGCTCAACCTCTATCTGGAGGGGGCCTCGGACGAACAAGTCGATGAGGCGGTGCGCGAGTACGGCAATGCGATCCGCGAGATGGCCCGCGCCAACATCTTCCCTGGCGACATGCTGTGGAAGAACTTCGGCGTGACGCGCTACCGGCGTGTGGTGTTCTACGACTACGACGAGATCGAATACCTGACCGACTGCAACTTCCGCCGCATCCCGCCGGCTCCTAACGAAGAGGCCGAGATGAGCGGCGAGCCGTGGTACTCGGTGGCGCGCAACGATGTCTTCCCCGAGGAGTGGGGGACTTTTCTGCTGGGGCAACCGAAGATCCGCAAGGCCTTCTTGAAGTACCACCGCGACCTGCTCGATGTCGACTTCTGGCAGAAGACGCAGGAGATCATCCGGAAGCGCGAGCTGGAGGACTTCTTCCCCTACCCGCAGGACCTGCGGTTCTGCCATCGCGCGTTTGCCTAGAGCCCGGCAACATGCAAGACGCCTACTGGGACATCGACGCGATCGGCCGCGAACTCGCACAGGCCGAGCGCGCGCTTGGCAACATCGGCCCGGCCATCTCGATGTTCGGAAGCTCGCGCATCGACCCGCACGACCCGCTGTGCGAACACGCATTCGAGCTGGCGCGAGACTTGTCGCGGGCAGGCTACGCCATCATCACCGGTGGCGGGCCGGGCCTGATGGAGGCTTTCAACCGCGGCGCGCGGGCCGGTGGCAGCGCGAGTATCGGACTCGGCATCCGCCTGCCTTTTGAGACAACGCCCAATCCGCACCTCGACATCGGGCTGCATTTCGAGCGCTTCTTCACCCGCAAGGCGACGTTCGTCCGCTACTCGCGAGCGTTCGTGGCGATGCCGGGTGGGCTTGGCACGCTCGATGAGATCTTCGAGGTGCTTTGCCTGATGAGCACACGCAAGGCGGCGCAAGTGCCGGTCATCCTGGTCGGCGACGGCTACTGGGACAGCCTCATGCACTGGCTGGAGGCCTCGCCGGTGCGGCGCGGCATGATCGAGCCAGCGCACCTCGACGTTCTGCACCGCGCCGATACGGCGGCGGAGGTGTTGGCGATCCTGGCGCTCGGAGAGCGCTGAGGCTCAGGCGATACGCCAGTCGAGTGTGGTCGCGGCGTCGGCGTCCAAAGCCAGCCGGCTACGCAGCCACGGCATGCAGGGCTTGAGCGCATCCGGCAGCGTCCACGGCGAGTTGAGCACCACCATGCCCGAGCCATGCATACCCTGCTCTGCACGGGCGCGCACGTCCAACGCCACATGGAGCCAGTTATCCGGGCTCAGTCGGGTCAGCCTGCCGGGCAACATCTCCGACTCGCGACGGACAAGCCGCGGGTACCAGACCGCGACGATGCCGGTGGGAAAGCGCTTGAGCGCGTCCGCCACCGCGTCCACCACCAGGCCATACTCGTCCTTGACCTCGTAGGAGGGGTCGATCAGCGCCAGGCCGCGCCGTGGCGCTGGAGGCCAACTCGCTTTGAGGCCAGCGTAGCCATCGCCGGCTGTGACCTTGACCTGCCTGTCGCCGCGCAGCGTATCGATCAGTGCAGGAGCATCGCTGGTATGCAGTTCAAAGACATGCAGGCGGTCGTCCGGACGCAGGAGTTGGCGGGTGATCCAGGGGGAGCCGGGGTAGACGGAGGGGGCGCCAGCCACCCTCGCATCGGCCACCATTCCGTTGGCTGCGTGCACCAGCGCAAGGTAGTCGGCCACGGCCGGCGGCGCGTCAGGGGCGTCAAAGATGCGGCCGACCCCCTCGCGCCATTCGCTGGTCTTCTGCGCGAAGGCATGGTCGAGCCGGTAGAAACCCGCGCCGGCATGGGTGTCGACCACCCAGAAGGGCTTGTCCTTGAGCGCGAGGTGGCGCAGCAGCGCGACCAGTACCGTGTGCTTGAGCACATCGGCGTGGTTGCCGGCGTGGTAGCCGTGTCGGTAGCTCAGCATCCGATCATTTAGCCACATATCGGCATCGCCGAAACAGAAACGGAGGCCGCAGCCTCCGTCGCGCAGAGTTTCTGGAGACTTATCGCAGCCACTTGCCGCTGGCCGCGTCAAACATGTCGTGCTTGACCGTGTGGCGGGTCTTGATCAGGTCGTCGACAGTGGGCGTGTTGCTGAGCGCACGTTGGATAGCCAGCTTGGTAGCCTCGTAGTTGCTGCGGTAGAGGTCTTCCATGTCGAGGTTGGGGTCGGTCGTGGTGCGCGGGTCGATCCAAACCAGGTCGATGATGCAAAGGTTGTCGGCCTGATCTTTCGGAATGATCCCTTCAGCCACACAGTCGACCACGGCGTCGGCGGTGGCGGCCTGGACCACGCCACCGAACAGGTTGATGTAGGCCGAGTTCTTGATCGTGACCTTGGTCGCCATCATGGTCGCCGGGCGGAC
>DALYGT010000217.1:0-2926 GCA_031971375.1 Burkholderiales bacterium
GCTGCTGGCCGACATCGAGGCCCGCCGCATCGACGTGCTGGTCGGCACGCAGATGCTGAGTAAGGGGCACGACTTCCCGGGCATCACGCTGGTCGGCGTGGTGGATGCCGACGGCGCCCTCTACGCCAGCGACTTCCGGGCACCGGAGCGGCTGTTTGCGCAATTGCTGCAGGTGGCGGGGCGCGCGGGGCGGGGTGAGGCCGCTGGCGAGGTGCTGGTGCAGACGCGTCTGCCGGAGCACCCGCTGTTCGATGCGCTGCTGCGCGGTGACTATGCGGGCTTTGCGGCCGAGCAGCTGGCCGAACGCCGTGCCGCCGGGTTGCCGCCGTTCGCGCACTTGGCGATGGTCCGCGCCGAGGCGGCAAGCGACGCACCTTGCGAGCGTTTCCTAGATGCGGCCGCACATCTGGCCCGCGATCTCGCCGCTGCAGGCCGGCAGAAGTCGCAGCGCAGCGCCGTGCAGGTGTTCGACGCGGTGCCGGCGACTGTGCAGCGGGTCGCTGGCCAGCATCGCTGGCAGCTCATGCTGCAGTCGGCGCAAAGGCCGGCGCTGCGCGCGCTGCTGGCGGGTCTGGTGCCGCGGCTGCCGGAGATCGCCGGGCGCGCGGTGCGCTGGGCCATCGACGTCGACCCGCAGCAGATCGACTGACGGGTCATCCCCGCGACGCTTTTCAGCAAGCAGTCCCACCGGCCGGGAACTAGATGCACTCCCGCCCCGCCAAAGGACTGCCCTTTTGTGATCCGGAGTATCCATGCGCCTTGCCCACCGTCTCTTTGCTGCCGCCCTGCTGGCCAGCGCTGCAGCCGCTGCCTTCGCTGACCCGGCGCCCGCCACCGTCACCGGCTTGCGCACGCCCGAGTCGGTCCTCGCTCTGCGCGACGGCACGCTCTTCATCAGCGAGATCGGCGAGTTCGGCAAGGACGGCGACGGCGCCATCGTCCGCATCAAGGACGGCGTGCGCAGCGTCTACGCGACCGGCCTCAACGACCCCAAGGGCATGGCCGAGCGCAACGGCATCCTCTACGTCGCCGACAAGGACCACGTGATGATGGTCAAGCCCGACGGCACGGTGAAGCCCTTCCTCACGCCGGAGCAGTTCCCGAAGAAGCCGCAGTTCCTCAACGACCTGGTGTTCGACATGAACGCCATCCTCTACATCTCGGACAGCGGCGACATCCAGAAGGGTGGCGGCGGCGCCATCTACCGCGCCACGCCGGACGGCCGCGTGCACCTGATCGCCGACGGCAAGCTCAACCCGCTGGTGCAGAGCCCCAACGGCCTGTCGACCTCGCTCAAGGGTTACCTGCTGGTGGTCGATTTCGCGACGGGCGACCTCTACCGTGTCCGCCTGCGCGACTTCCTGATGGACAAGGTCGCGGGTGGCTTCGGCGGCGGCGACGGTATCGCCATGGCCGGCACCAAGCTCTACGTCTCCGACTGGAAGGGCGGCAAGCTCTGGAGCCTCGACGCCACGGCGCCGGGCGCCGCGCCCAAGCTGGTCAAGGACGGCTTCGCAGCCTCTGCCGACATCGACATCACCCCCGATGGCGACTACGTGCTGGTGCCGGAGATGAAGGGCGGGCGGTTGGTGGCGGTGCCGGTGGAGTGATGGCCTGCGCCGTGTTCTGACCAAAGCCGGGCCGTGAGCCCGGCTTTTTTATGTCTGGCGGGGCGACTCGACCAATTCGCGATAGACGGCCAGGGTCGCGTCAGTCATGCGCTGCAGCGTGAAGGGCTGGTCGGGCGGGACCGGCGGCGCGGCGCGCAGGAACTCGCGGGTGCGGGCGACCACCACGTCGATGTCGCCGACCGGCACAAGGCCTGCCGGGTAGATGGCGCGCAGCGACTCGCCGACGCCACCGTGGTCGTAGCCGATCACCGGTCGACCGAGCGAGAGCGCCTCGACTGGCACGCGGCCAAAGGCCTCCGGGTCGCGTGCCAAGGAAAAGACGATGTCGGATGCGGCCATGACGTCGCGCAGGTCGCTGCGGTGGCCGGTGAAGGTCACATGTCTCTGCAGCCCCATCGAGGCGATCTGTTCATGCAACTCGCGTGCAAAGTCTTCTCGACCCTTTTGCGTGACACCAATGAGAAGCCCGTGGACAGGCTCTCCGGCAGCGATCAATGCAGCCAGTACCCGCAAGAAGTCCTCCTGCCCCTTCCAACGGGTGATGCGTGCCGGAAAAGCAAGCACCCGCACGCCAACAAGCGCCGGGTACTCTGCAAGCCACGATCGTGTCCATTCGGCGGATGGTCGGTATCCGAACGGGAATCCAGCCGCATCGATGCCCTCGGGAATGAGCCGCAGGCGGTCTGTATCAAGCGGGTAATTGCGCCTGACGTATTCGTCGATCATTTTGCTGATGGCGATCACTCTTTCGCCTCGAGTCATCACGGCGCTGTATCCATTGACCGTGTAAGGGCCATGGATCGTGGTTACCAGGCGTGAGCGACGGTATGCCGGCAAACCCCGCCAAGCCAACCACACGATCCACGCCGGAAGGCGAGAGCGCACATGCACCACATCGATCGTGCCGCTTCCCAGGAGACGTCGGACCGTGGGTATGTGGCGAAGGGTCAGCAGGGACTTTCGGCCGACGTCGAGGCTGAGGTGTTCGCTTCCCTCTGCTTCGAGCGTCTGTACCAAGCGGCCTCCGCCCGACATGACCAAGGAACGCCAACCAGCCGCGACGAGTGCACGACCCATATCCAGCGTGCAGTTCTCAACGCCGCCCGCATTCAGCGCCGGTAGGACCTGCAGTACGGTGAGGCGACCGGGTGCGATAGACTGCATCATGGATGCATCATCGCACGGCAGCATGCTCCCGCTGCCTGTACCAAGCCTCTGACCAGCACCCGGATCCGCATGACGCACATCGTCAAAGGCCAATTCATCTGCATGAAGTGGGGCAAGCTGTACGGCCC
>DALYGT010000218.1:0-2894 GCA_031971375.1 Burkholderiales bacterium
TGCGGGAGGGTGTTGGTGGAACTCCCGAACGCGGTCAAGTCAGTGGCCTCAGATGGCCATCAGGTCGGCTTCCTTGGCGACCAGCAGCTTGTCGATCTCGGCGATGGAGCGATCGGTGAGCTTCTGGATCTCGTCTTGGGCGCGGCGCTCGTCGTCCTCAGAGATCTGCTTGTCCTTCTGCAAGGCCTGCAGCGCGGCGTTGGCGTCACGACGGATGTTGCGCACCGCCACGCGGGCGTTCTCGCCTTCACCCTTGACCACCTTGATCAGCTCCTTGCGGCGCTCCTCGGTAAGCATGGGCATCGGCACGCGCACGGCGTCGCCCTGGGTCGACGGGTTGAGCCCGAGGTCGCTGTCGCGGATCGCCCTCTCGATGGCGCCAGCAAGCTTCTTCTCCCACGGCGAGACCATCAGCGTGCGGCCGTCGGCGAGCGTGACGCTGGCGACTTGCGGCACAGGCGTCGGCGTGCCGTAGTAATCGACCATGACGTGGTCGAGCAACCCGGCGCTGGCGCGACCGGTGCGGACCTTCTGCAGGTCGGTCTTGAGCGACTCGATCGAGCGGCTCATCTTCTGTTCAGCAGTGGTGCGGATGTCCTGGATGCTCATGTGATCTTGTTTTCAGCAGGTCTCAAGGGGCGGATCTGGGTGTGATGATGAGAGATCAGGCGTGTACCAGCGTACCTTCATCTTCGCCGAGGATGACACGCTTGAGCCCATCCGGCTTGAAGATGCTGAAGACCTTGATCGGCAACTTCTGGTCGCGGCACAGGGTGAAGGCCGTGGCGTCCATCACCTCCAACTGGCGGCTGATCGCCTCGTCGAAGCTGACCTTGTCGTAACGGCGCGCCGCCGGGTCCTTGTTCGGGTCGGCGGTGTAGATGCCGTCGACCTTGGTCGCTTTGAGGACGATGTCGCAGCCCATCTCCATGCCGCGCAGGGCGGCCGCCGTATCGGTGGTGAAGAACGGATTGCCGGTGCCGGCCGCGAACACCACCACGCGGCCCTCCTCGAGGTAGCGGATCGCCTTGCCGCGGATGTACGGCTCGGCGACCTGCTCGATGTGCAGCGCCGACTGCACGCGCGCGTTGACGCCGGCCCGGCGCAGCGCGTCCTGCAGCAGCAGCGCGTTCATGACGGTGGCCATCATGCCGACGTAATCGGCGGTGGCGCGGTCCATCTGGTCGGCCGCCGCAGACATGCCACGAAAGATGTTGCCGCCGCCGATGACGATCGCCACCTGGCAACCCAGGTCGACCACCTCGCGCACCTGCCCGGCAATGCCGTCAAGGGTCGGGCGGTGGATGCCGTAGCCGGCGTCGCCCATCAAGGCTTCGCCGGAGAGTTTGAGGAGGACGCGCGAGTAGGCGATGCCCATGCGTCAGCGCGCGGCAGCGGCAGCCTGGGCGGCGACCTCGGCAGCGAAGTCGGTGACCTTCTTCTCGATGCCTTCGCCGACGATGTACAGGGTGAACGAGGCGACCTCGGCCTTGTTCGACTTGCACAGCTGGTCGATGGTCTGCTTGTCGTCCTTGACGAACGGTTGGCCGAGCAGGGTCACCTCCTTGAGGAACTTCTGCACCGTGCCCTCGACGATCTTGGCGATCATCTCGGCCGGCTTGCCGGCTTCCTTGGCCTTTTCCTCGGCGACACGACGCTCGGAGGCGATCAGCTCCTCGGACACCTCGCTGGCGTGCAGCGCCTTGGGCTTGCTCGCAGCAATGTGCATCGCGATGTCCTTGGCCAGATCATCGCTGCCGCCGACGAGGTCGACCAGCACGCCGATCTTGGAACCGCCGTGGATGTATTGCGCAACCTTGCCCTTGGCGGCGATGCGCTGAAAGCGCCGGATGCTCATGTTCTCGCCGATCTTGCCGACCAGCGCGGCACGCACGCTGTCGACCGTGCCTTCGCCCAGCGGCAGCGCCGACAGCGCGGCGACGTCGGCCGGCGCGTGCTCGGCGACCAGACGCGCAGTGTCGGCGGCGAGCTTGAGGAACTCATCGTTCTTGGCGACGAAGTCGGTCTCGGAGTTGAACTCGACGATGGCCGCGGTCTTGCCGTCGGCCGCGATGAAGGTCGACACCACACCCTCGGCAGCGACGCGGCTGGCCGCCTTGCTCGCCTTGTTGCCCAGCTTGACCCGGAGGATCTCCTCGGCCTTGGTCATGTCGCCGTCGGCCTCGGTCAGCGCCTTCTTGCACTCCATCATCGGGGCGTCGGTCTTGGCCCTCAGTTCCGACACCATCGCTGCGGTGATTGCCGCCATGTCTGCTCCCTCTATCGCTCGGTCTGTTGTGTTGCTGTTTCGCTGCGGCGGACGTCGCCAGCCATGCGCTGCCGACCTTCTACACCAGCAGCATGATGTTTTGCTGCTCCAGCGCCGGCATCGATCCGGCGCTGTGGGGGTGGCTCCAGAAAAAGGGGCGCCATGCGCCCCCCTCTCCCGAACCGGTCAGGCGGTGGTGCTCAGGCCTCGCCCTCGACGCCCGCCTCGACCTCGACGAACTCCTCTTGCGTGGCCTTGACGATCTCCTGGATGACCTGACTGCGGCCTTCGAGGATGGCGTCGGCGACGTCACGCGCATACAGGCGGATGGCCCGCGCAGAGTCGTCGTTGCCGGGGATGACGTAATCCACGCCGTCCGGCGAATTGTTGGTATCGACCACGCCGACCACCGGGATGTTCAACGAACGCGCCTCCTGGATGGCGATCTTCTGGTAGCCGACGTCGATGATGAAGAGTGCATCGGGCAGGCCGTTCATGTCCTTGATGCCACCCAGACTGCGCTGCAGTTTCTCGAGCTCGCGGGTGAACGACAGCGCTTCCTTCTTGCTCATGCGCTCGAGCGAGCCGTCCTGGGTGGCGGCCTCCATGTCCTTGAGGCGCTTGA
>DALYGT010000219.1:0-2885 GCA_031971375.1 Burkholderiales bacterium
CCGGGCGCGGAAACTGCCCGCACAGGACAGCAGGTAGTAGCGCCACATGCGGCGGAAACGCTCGCCGTAGCGCGCCTCGAAGGCCGGCCAAGCGTCCTCGAAGCGCTGGTGCCAGGCCATCAGCGTGCGGTCGTAATCAGCGCCGAAGTTGTGCACGTCCTCGATGACGAACACGCCCTCGCAGCTGTCGGCCACCTCGGCCAACGACGGCAGTTCACCGTTGGGGAAGATGTTGCGCTCGAGCCAGGGGTCGACGCTGCGGCCGCGGTGGTTTTTGCCGATGGTATGCAGCAGGAACAGCCCGCCCGGCTCGAGCAGCGCGCGCGCCGTCTCGAAATAGCGTCGGTAGTTGGCGTGGCCGACATGCTCGAACATGCCGACCGAGGCGATACGGTCAAAGCGCTCGCCGAGCTCGGTCTCGAGGCAGCGCCAGTCGCCCAGCACGAAGCGCACCGCGAGGCCGCGAGCCTTCTCCTCGCCGAGCGCCGCCTGCTCTCGCGAATTGGTCAGGCCCGTGCAATGCACGCCATAGTGCTCGGCAGCGAAGCGCATCAACCCGCCCCAGCCGCAGCCGATGTCGAGCAGTCGCATGCCGGGCTGCAGACCCAGCTTGCGGCAGATGAGGTCGAGCTTGGCGGTCTGCGCCGTGGCAAGGTCACCGCCGTCGGCCCAGTACGCGCAGCTGTAGACCATGTAGGGGTCGAGCATGGCGGCAAAGAACTCGTTGCCGAGGTCGTAGTGCTGACGCGCGACCGTCCAGGCGCGTGCCAGTGACTGGCGATTGAACAGGCGCGACTCGATGGCAAGCAGAAGTGCCTCCGGGCTCTTGACCTCCTCCTCGAGGTGCGCACGCAGCATGCGATCGATCATGACGTCGATCGCCGCACAGTCCCACCAGCCATCGACGTAGCTCTCGCCGAGACCGAGGCTGCCGTGGGCCAACACGCGACGCGCCGTCTCTGGCTCGTGGAGGTGCAGGTCCCACGGGCGCTGTCCGCCCACCTCGATGTCAGCGCGCGCGAGGAGATTGCGGAAGCGCTCGAGGCGCGGATCCGCGCACAGCGCCTCGACGGTGTCCTGCGGGGTCACACGGATGTCCATGCCTGCCTCCATCAAAGGGGCCAGCGGCCCCGGGGAGGTTCAATGTATTGACACGGCCGCACGGCGCATTGACCGCGCGCAAGACCCTACTCGATGCCGACCGCCAGCGCGCGAGCGAGTGCGACCAGCGCAGAGAAACGCGCCAGCCGCGCATTGTCAGCATTGTTCTCGGCGGTAAAGACCGCACGCTCGGCGTCGAGGACCGTGGTGTAGTCCTCGGCGCCCCCGCGGTAACGCAGCTCGGCCAGCCGCAGCGCGGTCGCCGCCGCCTCAGCCGCTTCGCGGTGCTCGCGCTCCTGCTCGCTGGCGGCGCGGAACTGCACCAGCGCGTCGGCGACCTCCCGCTGTGCCGTCACCACCACTTGCAGATAGCGCACCAGACGCTCCTGCTGCTGTGCTGCCGAGAGTTCGGCCTGACCACGCAAGCGCCCGCCGTCGAACACGGTCTGCGCGAGGTTGGCGGCGAGTGTGGTGAGCGTGCTCGACGACTGCAACAGGTCGCCAGCGGCCGCCGACTGAAGCGCCGCACGCAGGCTCAGATCGAGTCGCGGCAGGATCGCGGCGCGCGCGGCGGCAACATTGGCGCGCGCTGCGGCAAGGTCGAGCTCGGCCTGGCGGATGTCGGGACGGCGTGCCAACAGTCCGGCAGCATCGCCGGGAACCGGCACCGGGACGGGCAGCTCGCGCAGGCCATCGGTGGTATCGGGCGCCCCGTCTGGCGGCAGACCGGCGAGCAGCGCAAGCTGGTTGCGCACCAGACCACGCTGGCCGCGCAGGTCTTCGAGCGCAGCGCGGTTGACCGCGACCTGGTTGCGCTGACGCGCCACCTCGAGCGCCGAGATGCGGCCAGCAGCCTTCTGCGATTCGAGCAGCGCCAGCAGGCGCTCGGCGGTGTCGACGTTGCGCGTCGCGGTGGCGATGCGGTCGTTGAAGGAGAGCAGGCGCACCCAGGCCGTGGCGGTATCGCCCTGAACCGTGAGCCGCACCGCATCGCGGAAAGATTCGCTCGCCGCCAGCGCCGCCCTGCCCCCCTCAGCCAATGAGCGGTTGCGGCCCCACAGGTCGATTTCGTAGGTCAGGGTGCCACCGACGCTGTACAGACCCGATGGCGTCTGCCCCGGGAGGTCGTTGCGTTGCGCGTTGCCGGCGCCGATGAGCGACGGGAACAAGCCGGCCGCCGATACCTTGGCCGACGCCCGCGCCTGATCGATGCGCGCCAACGCGGTGCGCACGTCGAGGTTGCCCTCCTGCGCGCGCTCGAGCACTGTCTCCAGGCCCGGCAGACCGAGGCGGATGCGATCGGCATCGCCCTCCGCGGCAGCGACCGGCCAGCGGCTGGCGATTTTCGGCGCCTCGTCGGCAACCACCGGCAGCTGCGCGGCGCAACCGCCGAGCAGGGCAAGCAACGGCAAGGACACCAGCAGGCGCATGGTCATCACTCCGACGCCAGCGCCACGACCGGGTCGAGGCGCGCCGCGCGCCGCGCCGGCAGGTAGCCGAACAGCACGCCGACCAGGAAGGCGCTGCCGAACGCCATCAACACCGGCGGCAGGGAGAAGATCACCGGCGAGCCGAACGCTTGCGCGGCATAACCCGCGGCAAAGCCCAGCGCCACCCCGATCAGCCCGCCAAAGGCGCAGACCAGCACCGCCTCGACCAGAAACTGCATCTGGATCTGCAGCCGCCGCGCGCCACAGGCCATGCGGATGCCGATCTCGCGGATGCGCTCGGTGACCGACACCAGCATGATGTTCATCACGCCGATGCCTCCGACCAGCAGGCCG
>DALYGT010000220.1:0-1060 GCA_031971375.1 Burkholderiales bacterium
GTCGAGGCCGCGCACCAGATTGGGGTTGACGGTGTACTCGATGCCGGCCGCCTCGAGGCCTGCGCGAAAGGCGGCGAAGTGCGCGCGCGCGGCATCGTCGAGATCATCTTCGAGCCTCGGCGCACCTGCCACCACTTCGCGCACCTGCGGGTTCTTGCTGTCGAGCACGCGCAGCGGGTTGGTGTGCAGGCGGCGCCTGGCATCGTCGTCGAGGCGGTCGATGTGCTGCTCGAGGTAGGCGATGAGCTTGGCGCGGTGCGCAGCGCGCGCGGCGCCGTCACCCAGCGTGTTGATCTCGAGGCGGATGCCGGCGAGGCCCAAGCGCTGCCAGAGGCGGCGCGTCATGACAATGAGTTCCACATCGATGTCGGGCCCGGCGTAGCCGAGCGCCTCCACACCCACCTGGTGAAACTGCCGGTAGCGCCCCTTCTGCGGCCGCTCGTGACGGAACATGGGGCCCATGTACCAGAGCCGACGCGGGCTGTCGTAGAGCAGGTTGTGCTGGATGGCGGCGCGCACGCAGCTGGCGGTGCCCTCCGGGCGCAGCGTCAGCTGCTCGCCGTTGAGCGCGTCCTCGAAGGAGTACATCTCTTTCTCGACGATGTCGGTGACTTCTCCGATCGCGCGCTTGAACAGCGGCGTCGGCTCGACCAGCGGCATGCGGATCGGGCGGTAGCCGTAGCCGGCCAGCCAGTCGCGGATCACCGCCTCGAAGGCCTCCCAACGCTCGGCCTCGTCAGGCAAAACGTCGTTCATGCCGCGCACGGCCTGCAGGGGGGTACGGCTCATGTCAGTGTTCGGAGGATGCGGTGAGGGGGGCGGCGGGACTCGCGGTGCGGCCCTGCTTGGGCCGGTAAGTACGCGCGATATAACGGTCGACCAGCTCGCGGAACTCGGCGGCAATGTTGTCGCCACGCAGCGTCACGGTCTTGACGCCGTCCTCGTAGACCGGCGCAGCCGGGCTCTCGCCGGTGCCGGGCAGCGAGATGCCGATGCTGGCGTGCTTGCTCTCGCCGGGGCCGTTGACCACGCAGCCCATCACGGCGAGCGTCATGTTCTC
>DALYGT010000220.1:1160-2857 GCA_031971375.1 Burkholderiales bacterium
ACGATGCCCTTGCTGCCCATGCCGGCCTCGGTCAAGCCCAGATGCAGCGGGTAGTCGCAGCGGCGGCCGAGCTCGCGGTAGACGGCGATGAGGTCCTGCACGCTGGAGACCTTGGCCGAGAGGATGATGCGGTCGCCCGGCAGGCCGATCTCCTCGGCCAGCTGCGCCGACTCGAGCGCGGAGACGACCAGCGCCTCGCGCATCACCGCGCCGGCGTCCCACGGCTGGGCGCGGCCGGCGTTGTCGTCCATCATCCGGGCGAGGACGGACTGGTCCAGACTGCCCCAGTTGACGCCGATGCGCACCGGCTTGTCCCAACGGATGGCCTGCTCGACGATGGCCGAGAACTGCGCGTCGCGCTTGGCGCCCTTGCCGACGTTGCCGGGGTTGATGCGGTACTTGGCGAGCAGTTGCGCGCACTCCGGGAACTGCTGCAGCAGGGTGTGACCGTTGTAGTGGAAGTCGCCGACCAGCGGGACGCTGACGCCAAGCTTGTGCAGCTGCTCGACGATGGCCGGCACTGCGGCGGCAGATTCTTCGTTGTTGACGGTGATGCGGACCACCTCGCTGCCGGCGCGCGCAAGTTGTGCGACCTGCCGTGCGGTGCCGATGGCATCCGCCGTGTCGGTGTTGGTCATCGACTGCACGACGACCGGGGCGTCGGAGCCGACCAACACATCACCGACGCGGACCATGCGCGTACGGCGGCGCGGCATCGCTCGGGCGTCGGTGGGAAGGCAGGCGGGTGCGCCTGCCGGCAGGTCTGCGGGGGTGCGGAGATCGTTCATGGCGCGTCCCGGTTCGCGGTGTCGGTGCGTGGCTTCGCCACGTTGGCCGCGCGGCCTGCGGCTGTCAAGTCTGGTTGACGCGCGGCGCGCTCGAGCAAGGACTGAGCCTCGTCGCGGCGACCCGCGGCGATAAGGCACGCAGCGGCGTTGCGCGACGACTGCTCCGGCGTCGCGTAATAGGGTGTGCGGGCGGCAGCCTCCCAGTCGCGCAGCGCCTCATCGACGCGACCGGTGCGGCACAGCAACACCGCGCGGTTGTTGCGCGCATCGGCGTCCTGCGGGTCCAGACCCACGGCGCGGTCGAATGCAGCCTGCGCCGCGTCGAGCTGGCCGGTGGCCATCAACACCAGCCCGTGCAGGTTGTGCGCGCAGGCATAGGCCGGGTCGGACGCCAACGCCGCGCGCGCCTCGGCGGCGGCGGTCGCATACCGGGCCGACTGGTAATAGGCCGCAGCGAGCTCGGTGTGGGCGCGGGCACTGGCGGACGGGCCCGGCGCGGCGGTGGTGCAAGCGGCGAGCAGCATGATTGCGGCGAGCGCGATCGAGCGGGGCGCATCGGGAAAGCGGTTTATCCGGGCTTGTCCCGGAAAACCGCGTCCCGATGGAAGGCCCGCGGGCACTTTCGGTGGCTGGCGGCCCACTACCTCGGGTGTCACTTGTTCTCGCTCCTCTCTCTGCGTTCGAAGGTCGCTTCGAAAAGGACACCCGACGGGGGCCGCCAGTGACTGTTCATGGCGCAAGTCCGACCGTCAGCGGAGCGCCGAGAACAAATCCGAGCGGGGCGCATCGGGAAAGCGGCCTTTCCGGGAAAGCGGCCTCCGGGCTTGCCCCGGAAAACCGCGTCCCGATGGAAGGCCCGCGGGCACTGACGGTTTCCGCTACTAGTCGCTGGCAGGCCACCGCAAGGGA
>DALYGT010000221.1:0-2856 GCA_031971375.1 Burkholderiales bacterium
GCGTGGCGGAGATCACCCAAGATATCGAACGCAGTAGGCAGTGGGTTAAATCCTTCGTCGGATTTGACACGCCGCGTCTGCACCTACGGCCACTCCGCGCGACGGACGACACGATCCTCTTTGATGCCATGCAGAATCCGCGCGTGAACGAGTGGATCGCAGGCTTCGAGAAACCATTCACACTGACTGCTGCACGTCGCTGGCTTGCGCCGCGTCTTGAACGCATGGAACGCGGCGACGGAATCTATGCCGGTGTACGCGGCGCCCGAATAATGGGCCACAGAGGCGCCGTTTGTTAACGGTGCGTGGCGGTCCAAAAACCAGCCACATCTAAGGTCGCCGCCTTGCCGGTCACGGGAGGCGGCGCCGGGATGAAGGACATGGACGTTTACGAATCTGTGCGCCGCTTCGTGATGATCGAGGGCGGCAGCCGGCGGGCCGCGGCGCGGCTGTTTGGGATTGATCGCAAGACGGTGGACAAGTGCCTAGCGTTCTCGGCGCCGCCGGGCTACCGGCTGGGCGAGCCGCGGCGCCGGCCAAAGATCGGTCCGTATCTCGGCGTAATCGAGGCCATTCTGGCGGCCGACGCCGATGCGCCGGTCAAGCAGCGTCACACGGCCAAGCGCATTTGGGAGCGTTTGCGCGACGAGCACGGCTTCACGGGCAGTTACGAGCGCGTGAAGGAGGTCGTCCGCGAGCGTCTGCGTCGCCGCAAGGAGGCCTTTGTGCCGCTGGCGCACCCGCCAGGCCATGCGCAGGTAGACTTTGGCGAAGCGCACGTGATCATCGCCGGCGTGCGCCGCAAAGCGCACTTCTTCTGCATGGATCTTCCGTATTCGGATGGCTGTTTCGTCAAAGCCTACCCGGCCGAGACGACGGAGGCCTTTCTCGACGGCCATGTCAGCGCGTTCGCGTTCTTCGGCGGCGTCCCGCGGTCGATCCTGTACGACAATACCAAGATCGCAGTGGCGCGCATCACCGGCGCCGGCGAGCGCGTGCCAACGCTCGCGTTCACCGGCCTGAAGAGCCATTTCCTCTTCGAGGCGCGCTTCGGCCGTCCGGGAAAGGGCAATGACAAGGGCAAGGTCGAAGGCCTCGTCAAATATGCGCGGCGCAACTTCATGACGCCGATCCCGGAGGCGGGCTCATTCGAAGAATTCAATGCAAGACTCGCCGAGCACTGCATGCGCCGGCAATCCGATGCCGTCGCCGGCGCGAAAGAGACGATCAGCGCGCGCATGGCTGCGGATCAGGCCGCGTTTCGCTCGGTTGCCGCGGGCCTTTTCGAGCCCTGCGAAAAGCGCCCCGGGCGCGTGTCGTCGACATCGCTCGTGCGCTATCGCGGCAATGACTATTCCGTGCCGACGCGCTTTGCGCATGGCGAGGTGATGATCAAAGGCTTCGTCGATCGGGTCGTCATCGCGCTTCAAGGCGAGATCATTGCGGATCATCCGCGTGCCTACGAGAGCGGCGACTTCGTCGCCGATCCGCTGCACTATCTCGCCCTGATCGAGCAAAAGCCTGGCGCGCTGGATCAGGCCAAAGCCCTTCAAGCTTGGGATTTGCCGGCCTGCTTCAGCGATATGCGCCGTCTCATGGAGGCGCGGATGAAGACCAAGGGGCGGCGTGAATACATCCAGGTGCTGAGGCTCCTGGAGCTCTTCCAGATGGCGATCGTCGCCGCCGCCATCGAAGACGCAATCCGGCTCAATGTCATCAGCTTTGACGCCGTCAAGCAGCTCGCCGTCGCCCGGGTCGAAAAACGCGCGCCGGCCTTATGCCTGGAGCAGTATCCGTTTCTGCCGCGCGCAGACGTGCGCACCACCAGGGCCGCGGACTACATGGCGCTGATCAATCGGAGCGCGGCATGACCAAGACAGCGCCCGCCTCGGACGTGCCGCAGGTGCTTCTGGCGCACCATCTGCGCAAGCTGAAGCTGCCGACCTTTCAGCGCGAGTACGACAAGGTCGCCAGAGAGGCCGCCAAAGAGGGGCTCGATCATCCGCGCTACCTTTTGCGTCTCGCCGAGCTCGAGCTGATCGACCGCGAGCGACGGATGGTCGAGCGACGGATCCGCGCGGCGAGATTTCCCGCGGTCAAATCGATCGACACGTTCGACTTCATCGCGCTGCCAACGCTCAACAAGCCGATGGTGATCGAGCTGGCGCGCTGCGAATTCGTCGTCGCCCGCGAGAACGTCATCGCGCTCGGCAACAGCGGCACGGGCAAGACGCACCTCGCGCTCGCGCTGGGGCTGGCGGCGTGTCAGCGCGGCTTCTCGGTGGCGTTCATCACCGCGGCGTCGCTCGCCTCGCAGCTCATGGAGGCGCGCGACGAGCGCCGTCTTCTGCGCCTCCAGCAAACGCTCGCCGGCGTGCAGCTGCTCATCGTCGACGAACTCGGCTACGTGCCGCTGTCGCAGACCGGCGCGGAATTGCTCTTCGACGTCTTCAGCCAGCGTTACGAGCGAGGCGCGACGATCGTCACGTCCAACTTGCCCTTCGAGGACTGGACGAGCGTCTTCGGCTCCGAGCGCCTCACGGGCGCGTTGCTCGACAGGCTCACCCACCACGTCCACATCCTCGAAATGAACGGCGAAAGCTTTCGCCTCAAAGCCTCCTCGGCCCGCAAGCGTCACCGTGGCGATGCAGCGCCTGAACCCGCCGCGGCCGTCGACCCCGACACCGGCGAAATCCTTAACGGCTGATCCCGTCCAGCCGCGCCGCCGCACATGGAAAGGGCCCCCGCGGGGGCCCTTTCCATGTGCGCGCCAACCCAACCAGTGGCGGACTTTTCGGGCGCCGCGCGGCCCCTTTTTCGATCACCGCGTGGCCCCATTTTCGGGCGCCATTGACA
>DALYGT010000222.1:0-2854 GCA_031971375.1 Burkholderiales bacterium
GCCTGGTCTGCCAGACCGTCGGCGCCGAACGCATCGAGGTGCCGGCGCGCGACTACGGCCACGACCTTGCCGCCATGCGCGCTGCGATCCGGCCGGACACCCGCGTGGTGTGGCTTGCCAACCCCAACAACCCGACCGGCACCCTGCTGTCGCCCGCTGCCGTGCGCGAATTCGTCTTCTCGCTGCCAGAGCATGTGGTCGCCGTGCTCGACGAGGCCTACACCGAGTATCTGGAGCCGGCACAGCGCGCCGACAGCCTGGCCTGGGTGCGCGAGCACCCGCGCCTGCTGGTGACGCGGACGCTGGCCAAGATCTACGGCCTCGCCGGTCTGCGCGTCGGCTTTGGCGTTGGCGACCCGACGCTGATCGACCTCTGCAACCGTGTGCGGCAGCCGTTCAACGTCAACAGCGTCGCGCTGGCGGCAGCAGTGGCCGCGCTCGGCGACGACGACTTCGTCGCGCGCAGCGCACAGGCCAACCGCGAAGGGATGGCGCAGATGCGCGCTGGCCTCGATGCGATCGGCGTGCCCTACATCCCGTCAGCGGCCAACTTCATCGCGGCCGAGGTCGGCGATGCGGCGGCAGTCAACGCCGGCCTGCTGCGGCACGGCGTCATCGTGCGGCCGGTGGCCGGCTACGGCATGCCGCGACACCTGCGGGTGTCGATCGGGCTGCCGCACGAGAACCAGCGCTTCCTCGACGTGCTGGCGGGTCTGCTCGGCAAAGGCTGAACCTCGTCGCGCCAGGCAGCCCCGGCAGCAACCGTGGCAGGAGGCCGACTCACGTGGCGTCGGGCGCCGAACCGGTGCCTGGCGACGCCCGGTGCTCACGCCGACACAATCCGGCAGCGTGACAATGCTTGCAGGCACGGGCGTCGCCCATCGCCTGCAGCGGCTCGTCGGCAGCGATGCGCCCCAAGGTCGTGGCCAATCGCGTGAGGTGTCCGGTGACGGCGTCGGCCAGCGCCTCGCCCGCCAGCAGGACCGGCTTGATCCCGCCTTTGTCCAGCGCGTCGCTGCCGAGTGGCAGGTAGGCGACCTCGTCGACCGCCGGGACCATGTGCGCGTAGAGCACCAACTGGGCATCCTCCGAGGGGTCCTTCTCGAGCGCCTCGAGGTTGTGGCGAGCTCCGGTCTTGTAGTCGATGACGGCGTGGCTGGCCGACGACATGGCAGGCGCATCGGCGCGAGCAGCCACCCCGACGGGCACGACCTGCATGGCAACAAACGCGTCCACCACGACTGGCTCCACCGGGACCGGGACCGCGTCTTGGGCGCGCCGGTCGACCCGGTCAGGCTTGCCGTGGAGTCTGACGGCGTGTGCACCCTGCCCGGCCACAGCGACCATCAGTTCGCCGCGCGCGGGCCGCTCGCACTGCGCCACCTCGACATGCCAACCCGCTGCCTCGCGCGCAAGCTGCCAGTCGAGATAGGCCGGTGCGACCTGACGCCAACGCTCGAGCCACGCCGTGGCGCCGAAGTCGCGCACCAGCAACGGCGCGAACACCGCGCGGGTGACCTCGTCGAGTGCGTCGGCTGCGGCCTCGCGCCCGAGCGTCTGCACGGTCGGCACCCGCTCATGGAAAGCCTTGAGGATGGTGTGCACGGCATCGCCGAAGTCGCGCGGCTCGAGGCCCTCGACCGCGTCTTCGGCCGGCTTGAGGCGCAGCCACTCGCGCACAAAGAAACGATACGGACAATCGAGCAGGGTCTGGTAGGCGCTCGGGCTGAGCGCCTCCGGCAGCGCCGGGCCTGCGGACGCGCGCTCGGCCGGCCGCAGTGAGGCTGGCGTGGCCGGCGCGACGCGCGCAAATGGCGGCGCCTCGGGCAGCGGCTGGCACCAGGCCAATTGGTGGAAGCGCTGCATCATCAGGACAAATGGCGATGCCGGCACCGGCTCACCGCGGTCGTCCAGCTCTTGAAGGGTGATCTCGACCTGCGGCGCGCTGCCCATCAGCAGGCACCAGTCCTCGACAGCACGCGTGCGGCGCGCGGCGGCATCGGGCAAACCGAGTTCGGCGCGGGCGGCGTCGCGCACCACGCGCAGGCGCGGCAACGGAGCCGGCAGGTGGGCAGCATCGGCACCGGCAACGACGATGGCGTCGAAACTCAGGCCACGCAGCCCCGCTGGATGGGTCAGCAGCACCGGGCTCTCGACCGGGTCGTCGCGGAACAGGGTCTCGCCGAGCGTCCAATCGAGCCAGTCCGAGAAGTCCCCGTGAGGCCGCGCCCAGCCGTGGCGCACGAGCGCCGCCTGGCTGCGCTGCAGATGGGCGATCAGCTGCGCGCCGGCCGAGTCCAGACCGAGGCCCGGCGCGAGACCCTCGAGCGCCTCCAGCAACGCGCCGATCCACTCGGGCAAGGACCGCGCACGCCCCCCGAGCGCGATCAACGCTGACTGCAGGCGCGCGAGCCATGCGACAGCACACGGTCCGTCACGCGCCGGTGTCTCGGCGGCTGCTGCAGCCGCAGCATCGACCACCCGCCAGTCGAGCAACGCATGCGGCGGGACGGCCGCGAGCGCCGGGCCCAGCGCAGCGCGCAGGGTCGCGCGCGTCTCGGCATCGACCAGCGGCGAGTCGATGCACGCCAGCAGCAGGGCAGCGGTCGGGCGGCGTTGCAGCCGCAGCAGATCGCGCACCGCCGCGCCGACACGGGTGGTCGCCAGATACCAGCCGGCCTTGTCGTCGGCTAGCACGCCGCGCCGCTCGAGCAAGGCGCGCAAGCGTCGCGCCAGCGCACGGTCGGTCGCGACCACGGCGATGCGCGGCAAGCGCCCTTCCGCCTCGCCCTGCGCCAGCCATTCGCAGACGGTGTCGGACACATGCGCGGCCTCGCCCTCGCGCCCGAGTACC
>DALYGT010000223.1:0-2835 GCA_031971375.1 Burkholderiales bacterium
CAGATGTCTGTGACAACCTGGTCGGCTCGATGAGCGGGTAGGGTGGTGGCGGGACGCGCTGGCAGATCGTGCGCGCGACGCTACGGTGAGTCTCCACCACTGCCAGCGCCGCCAAGCGGATCGGCGGGATGACGGATTCGCACTTTGGCAGATTGCGCCAGAGTCGCCAGTGTGCCGACGCTTCCCGCACTGCTCGTCCTCGCCGCGACGCTGCACACGCAGCTGCAGGCATCGCTGCCGCCGATCTGGCTCGTCTGGGGCATCGGTGCGGTCGCGGGTCTGGCGCTGTGCCGCGCGCGGTTCTGCAGCGACCCGGGTGTTGACGACGCGCGTGTCAGTTCGCGGCGGCTCTGGCAATGCCGGGGCTTGTGGCTGCTGCTTGCGATCACCTTCGGCACTTGGGCACTGGCCAACGCCCGCGCGCAGATGCGAGTCGATGATGCCTTGTCCGCCGAATGGGTCGGTCGCGACATCGAGGTGGTCGGGCGGGTCGTCGGTCTGCCCAAGCTCGATGAGCGCTCGCTGCGCGTCGAGTGGGTGACCGAAGCGGTCCTCACACCCGGTGCCAGGGTGCCGGAGCGGGCCCTGCTGAGCATGTGGGCGGCGACATCAGCCACCAGCGCGGAGCGTCCCGTCCTCGCTGCAGGCGAGCGCTGGCAACTCACTGTCCGCCTCAAGCCGCCGCAGGGTCTCCACAACTTCTATGGCTTCGACTACGAGGCCTGGCTGTTTGCGCAGGGCATCCGTGCCACTGGCAGCATCCGGCAGGCACGTCGGCTCGGCGTGTCGTGGCATCTCGACGCCCGGCTCGCCGCACTGCGCGAGGCGGTGCGCGCGCGCATGCTCACCACGCTCGGCGAGCATCCGCAGGCCGGTGTACTGGTCGCACTGGCCATCGGTGACGGCGCCGGCATCGACCAAGTCCAGTGGCAGCGCTACCGCGACACCGGCGTGATGCACCTGATGAGCATCTCCGGCTTGCACGTCACGCTGTTCGCCGGTATCGCCGCGTGGCTGGCGACCCGCCTCTGGCGCTGCTGCCCGCCACTCATGTGCCGCGTGTCAAGGCGGCGCTTCGCCGGTGCTGCGGCGAGCGCCTGCGCTGTGGTCTACGTCGCCTTGGCCGGGTGGGGCCTGCCGGCGCAGCGCACGCTGTACATGATCCTGGCGATGGCTTGGGCAGCGTGGCGCGGCGAGCGCTGGTTCGGCGTGCGGCCGCTGGCCACCGCACTGGTGGTCGTCTGCTGGCTCGACCCGTGGTGCGTGCTGCAGATCGGTTTCTGGCTCTCGTTCGGTGCGGTCGGCATCCTCGTCTTCCGTGGCCATGGTCGCTTGTCGCCGCGCGCTGGCTGGCGCGAGGCGGTCGATAGCCAGTGGACGATGACCTTGAGCCTGCTGCCGCCGACGCTCTATCTCTTCCAGCAGACGTCCTGGGTGGCGCCGCTGGCCAACGCGCTGGCGATCCCGGTGGTGAGCCTCGCCATCACGCCGCTGGCGCTGTTCGGCGCTTTTCCCGGGCTCGGCTGGTTGTTGCCGCCGGCGGCTTGGCTGATGGCACGACTCGACGGTTTTCTCGGCCTGTTGCTGGCCTTGCCACAGCCGCTGATCGGCGTTGCAGCGCCAGGATTCGCCCTGGCGCTGCTGGCCTTCGTCGGGGCCCTGCTTGTATTGCTGCCGCCGGCATGGCCACGGCGCTGGGTCGGGCTGCTCGCTTTCGTGCCGGTGTTCGCGGGGTCGATGCCGCGGCCCGCGCCGGGCGAGATGCGCGTCACCGTGCTCGATGTCGGCCAAGGCCAGTCGGTGTTGTTGCAGACGGCGAACCATGACCTGCTGTTCGACGCCGGGCCGTCGTCCCTGACCGGTGAGGACGCCGGCTCGCGCACCGTGCTGCCGCAGTTGCGGGCGATGGGGGTGCGCCACCTTGACACCTTCATCGTCAGTCACAACGACACCGACCATCGCGGCGGGGCGCAGAGCGTGCTTGCGGGTATGCCGGTCACGCGCCTGCTGCACACCGACCGCGAGGGGCTGATCGACGTCCCCGCCGGCGTCTCGGCTGCGTTCTGTGCGGCCGGCATGTCATGGCAGGCCGGCGGCGCACGTTTTGACATCCTTCACCCCGCGCTGGACGACCTTGACAGCGATCTTGAGGACAACGAGGTCAGCTGCACGCTGCGTGTCAGTTCGCGCGCCGGGTCGGCGCTCATCCCGGGCGACCTCGAGAAACGCGGCGAGGCGGCGCTGCTCGACCGCGCGTCGGATGAGGGCCTCGATCTCCGCAGCGACGTCATCATCGTTCCACACCATGGGTCGCGATTCGCCTCTGGTCCGCCCTTGGTCGACGCGGTCGACGCCGGCATCGCCGTCTACCCGGTTGGCGCCGGCAACCGCTTCGGCCATCCGGCGCCAGCCATCCTCGACCGTTACGCCGAGACCGGCGCAGCGCAGTGGCGCACCGATTGCGACGGCGCGGTCCGGCTCGACCTCTCGGCAGACGGGCATTGGCGCGTCACGGCGAGCCGTGTCGACGGGGCGCGCTACTGGCAGCGCGTGGCCGAATGCTCCAACACGGCCGCGTTGCCTGCGGGCGCCCGCAGTCGGGTGCGTGGCCCAAGGTGACTCTGCACCGGCGGCCTTGAGCGGGGATGCGCGCGCGGTATAGTCGTCGGCATGGATGCAGATCGTCCCATGCAGCAGGCCACAGGCGCCGACGACGGCATCGCCGCCGACGAGCGCTGGATGCGCCACGCGCTGGCGTTGGCTGCCAGCGCCGCCGAGGCCGGCGAAGTGCCGGTTGGCGCGGTGCTGGTGCGCGACGGCCAGCTGCTCGGTGAA
>DALYGT010000224.1:0-2827 GCA_031971375.1 Burkholderiales bacterium
CCCTTCCTCACGCCGGCCGGCCGGCTGGTCGATGCCATGCGCAGCGCCATTCGTGTCGTCACTGGTCTGGAGGCGGAGTTGTCGACCACGGGCGGAACGTCCGACGGGCGCTTCATCGCGCAGTGGTGTCCGCAGGTGGTCGAGTTTGGCCCGTCCAACGCCACCATCCACAAGATCGACGAGTGCGTCGCGGTGGCCGACCTCGAGCCGCTGTCGGCGGTGTATCGGGAGGCATTGGCACAACTGGTCGCCTGAGGCAGGACTCAGGCTGGCGGCGCCTCGCCCGCGCTGTCGCCCGCAGTCGTCGAGCCGCTGCCCGCTGCCGCACTCGCCGCCTTGAAGCTGGTCGCCTGCGCATTCATGAAGTCGGTGACCATGCGCAGATAGTCCATGCCCGGCATCGCCGCCGCGTTGCTTGCGGGTGCCGGTGCCGGCGCGCCGAACGGTGCCATGAAGGGTTGTGCCGAGAATGGGGGCTGCGCGGTGAACGGGTTCGGCGACCCCGGCATGCCGAAGGCCGCAGGGTTGAACGCGCCCGGCATCAGGAACGCCGCGGTCGGCATGGTCCCGGCCATCAGTTGGCTCAGGCGCGCCGCAGCATCCGGCCCGGTGTTCATCTGCGCCAGAGTCTGGATCAGGTTGGCGTAGGTCGCGCCGATGCGGCTCATCTCGCGCACCGTGCCGACGAACAGGTCGGCCTCACCGCCCTCGACATGCTGGTTGATGGCGGCGATAAGCTCACGACGCCGCTCCCAAGGGTCACCCGAATTGGCAAGGTAGGCGCGCACTTCCTTGAGCAGGCCAGCGACTTCGCCGGGGATGGGTTCCATCAGTGTCTCCTGTGGTGACGCGTGTGGCGAGGCGAACCGCGGTCGTTCAGGCGTCCGGTAGCCGACCCACGCGGGCAGAGCCGGCCCGGCTGGGGGCGGGCCTTGGTAGAACAGAGCCCGAAGCCTATGCGCCTCATGTTGCGGAATCCAGCGCGGCAAAGAATTGACGCACCTCAGCGATGTCGCGGACCAGCGGCATCGGCGGCAGCGCCGCGCGCAGCTTTCGCCCATACGGTTTGCCGAGCAAGCGCGGATCGCAGATGACCAGCACGCCGCGGTCTGATGCGTCGCGGATCAGGCGGCCAGCACCCTGGCGCAGGAGGATGGCCGCCTGCGGTACCTGCCAGTCGTTGAAGGGGTTGCCGCCCGATTGCCGCACCTGCTCCAGCCGCGCGGCCAGCACCGGGTCGTCCGGCGGCGCAAAGGGCAGACGGTCGATGAGCACCAGCGACAGTGCCTCGCCGCGCACGTCGACGCCCTCCCAGAAGGACATGCTGCCGAGCAGCACCGCATTGCCGTGCTGTTTGAAACGCTCGAGCAGTTCGTGGCGCGGCGCATCGCCCTGCACCAGCACCGGGTAAGGCGTGACACCAGGCCGGCGCAACGCCGCAGCCGCCTCACGCAGCGCGCGCAGGCTGGTGAAGAGCCCGAATGCGCGCCCGCGGCTGACCGGCAGCAGTTCGCGCAGGGTGTCGATGACCGCCGTGTTGTACTCGCGCGAGGCCGGCTCCGGCAGCCCCGGCGGCACGTACAGACGTGCCTGAGTGGCGTAGTCGAAGGGGCTGTCCCAGTGCCGCTCGACCGCATCCACGAGTCCCATCTGTTCACGAAACAAGGCAAAGTCGCCAGCGGCGGACAGTGTCGCCGAGGTGAACACCCAGCCGCGGCGGTGATTCACGAGGGTCTCGGCCATCAGCGGCGCGACCGACAGCGGCGATCGATGCAGGCGCACCGACTGGGTGGCGCACTCGAGCCAGAACACGCGGTCGCCGCCCTGTCCGGCGCGCCAGGTCTCGAGCTCAGCGGCGGTCGCCTGCGCCATCTCGCTGCAGCGCGCCAGCCCCTCGCTGCGACTGGCGACTGCGGCGAGCCGGTCCGCGAGTGCTTGCTGCGCGTCGATGAGCGCGTCGAGCGCGGCCGGGAAACCGCTCTCCTCCAGCGCTTGCGCGCGCGTCAGCCGCTGACCGGGCTCGCCGAGCAGGTTGCGCAGCCGCTTGACCAGCGGCTCGAGCGCCTGCGTCGCGGCGCGCAGCACCGGGTCATCGTCGCCCAGCACGCGCAACTCGGCACGTACCTCGCGCGCGGCCTCGAGCAGCTGCGCTGTCGAGCGGCTGGCGCCAAAGAACAGCGTCGCCGTCTCAGGCAGCTGGTGCGCCTCGTCAAAGATCACCGTGTTGCAGGCCGGCAGCAGCTCGCCGCCGCCCTCGTCCTTGAGCAGGATGTCGGCAAAGAACAGGTGGTGGTTGACCACCACCACGTCGGCCTTGAGCGCGTTGCGGCGGGCGTTGAGTACGAAGCATCGCTCGTGGTCCTCGCAGCGGCTGCCGAGGCAGTTCTCGCGTGTCGAGGTGACCTTCTGCCAGACCGGCGCATCCTCCGGCACCTCGGCCAGCAGCGCGCGGTCGCCGCTGGCGTTGCGGGCGGCGAAGCGCTCGATGGCGCGCAGCTGAGGCACCTGCTCAGCGAAATCGAGCAGGCCCTCGGCGAGGGTCCGCTTGAGGTGGTGGTGGCAGACGTAGTTGCTGCGGCCCTTGAGCAGCGCCATGGTCACCGGACGGCCGAGCGCATCGCGCACCGCCGGCAGGTCGCGCTGGTAGAGCTGGTCCTGCAGCGCGCGCGTACCCGTCGAGACGATGACCTTGCCGCCGGAGAGCAGCGCCGGCACCAGGTAGGCGAAGGTCTTGCCGGTGCCGGTCTCGGCCTCGGCCACCAGCACACCGCAATCGTCGATCGCATCCATCACCGCCTGCGCCATCTCGACCTGCTGCGGACGCGCA
>DALYGT010000225.1:0-2806 GCA_031971375.1 Burkholderiales bacterium
GAGCGTCAGCGAACCGGTGGCCTTGCTGTTGACCCACACCGCGTCGCCGGGCTTGATGTGCACCAGCCGGCTGGTCAGCGGACCGTCAGGTACGTGGATGCTGAGGAACTCGAGATGCGGCTGGTCGTTGGTCGAGACAATGGAATACGCCCGCGCGATCAGCTTGCCCTCCGGCTTGAGGCCGATGGTGACGAACTCGCCGTTCTCGAAGGTAAAACCCTCTGGCCGGGTGGTGGTGAAGCTGAAGGTCTTGTCTGACCATGTATGAACCGATTGGACGGTCTCTTGTGTGTACGGCACGTCGTGCTCCAGAGGCTCAATTGGGCGAAGATAACAAAACTCCGGCCCACCGTAGCTGAGCAGAATCATTTTGTTTATGCATGAGATTCATAAGCCGGGGGGTACTGCGCCGCCTGTTGTGCCCGGCGGGCCTCTAAGACGCGCCTTTAGCCACCTTGTGAGGCACTGCGGGCGGGCCTTGCCCGGCATGCTGGCACTCCTGCTGGCGGCCTGCGGCGCGCACGAGCGTCCGCTGCCACCCCCGCAGCAGTCCGGCGAGCTGGTGGTGGTGTCGCGGCAGTCGCCGACCACCGTCTACCGCGATGCCGAGGGCGCTCTCGCGGGCCCCGACGTCGATCTGGTCGATGCGCTTGCGGCTGAACTTGGCGTCAAGGTGCGCTGGGTCTGGGTCGACCGTGACCGCCAGCTCTACGAGCGACTCGACCGCGGGCAGGCACACATGGCTGCTGCGGCATTGTCGCCGGCCGAGCCGGCATTGGTGCTTGCGCGCTTCGGCTCACCATTCTTCTGGCGCAACCAGGTGGTGGCGATGCGCTCGCGTGACGACCGCTTGCCCTACCGCATCGGCCAGCTCGCCGGTCTGCGTGGCTGGGTCGCGGCCGATACGCCAGCGGCGCGCGCCCTCGATGCGGTGCCTCGTGCGCCGGGCGGCAACGTCCAGCAAGGCGATCCTGCCGGCGCCGCCGATGCGCTGCAGCGCGTCAACGATGGCCAGCTCGATTACGCGGTGGTCGACTCGCTGCTCCTGTCGCGCATGCGACATTGGCTGATCGACCTCGAGCAGGCTTTCGAGCTACCGGGTCCGCGTCCGGTGGCGTGGGCGTTCCCGCGCTACGGCAACGAGAAGTTGTTTGCCGCGGCTGAGGACTTCCTGCGCCGCTCGCGGGTCAACGGCTCGCTCGCCGCCATCCACGAGCGGTACTTTGGCCACCTGCGCCGCCTCGACACGCTCGACATCGGTCAGATGCTCGAACACCGCGTGAGCCGGCTGCCGCGGTACCGCGACCTGTTCCGCGAAGCCGGGGAGATCACCGGCATCGACTGGCGCTGGCTGGCTGCACTCGCCTATCAGGAGTCCAAGTGGGACCCGCTCGCGACCTCGTGGACCAACGTCCGCGGCATCATGATGTTGACCGAGAGCACCGCACAACAGCTCGGCGTGACCAACCGTCTCGACGCGCGCCAGAGCATCCTCGCCGGGGCGCTCTACCTGGCACAGATCATGGACGGACTGCCACCCCAGGTGAAGGGCGATGACCGCATGATGCTGGCGCTGGCCGCCTACAACCTTGGCGAGGGCCACCTGCGTGCGGGGCTGCGCATGGCCGCTTCGATGAAGGCCGATCCCGACACCTGGGTCGGGGTCAAGCGCGCATTGCCGGAGCTGGCGCGGCCTGATATCGCCGCACGCCTGGTCTCGGGCCCGGCGCGAGGCGGTGAGGCGGTGATCCTGGTCGAGAACGTGCGCGGCTACTACGAGGTGCTGGTCGCTGCGGAGCACGACGGTCCGGCGCGGTCGGCAAGACCAGGGTTGTTCCGCGGGGATTTCTTCCGGCCACCGCCGCGACCGGCCGACCCGATCATCTGGTAGCGGCCATCAACGGAACGTGGCGGCTCCCGACAATCGGCTCCGCGACGCGGCCAAGTCGAGGCCGCTCACGACGCCCCGAGGTACTCTGCACCGCCCAGCCACGGCCTCAGGGCCTCGGGGATGCGGACGCGGCCGTCGGCTTGCTGGTGGTTCTCCAGCACCGCCACCAGAGCGCGCCCGACCGCCAGACCGGAGCCGTTGAGCGTGTGCACCAGCTCGGTCTTGCCAGCGGCGTTGCGGAAGCGCGTCTGCATGCGCCGCGCCTGGAACGCTTCGCAGTTGCTGCACGAGGAGATCTCGCGGTAGGTGTCCTGCGCCGGCAGCCAGACCTCGAGGTCATAGGTGCGCGCCGCGCCAAAGCCCATGTCGCCGGTGCACAGCAGCACCACACGGTAGGGCAGTTCCAGCAGCTGCAGTAGCCGCTCGGCCTGGCCGACCATCTCCTCGAGCGCCGCATCGCTCTGCGCCGGCGTGGTGATCTGCACCATCTCGACCTTGTCGAACTGGTGCTGGCGGACGAGTCCGCGCGTGTCCCTGCCATGTGCGCCGGCCTCGGAGCGGAAGCAGGGCGTGTGGCCGGTCAGTTTGATCGGCAGGTCAGCCTCGGCAAGGATCTCGCCGCGCACGCTGTTGGTGAGCGTCACCTCGGAGGTCGGGATGAGGTAGAGCGCCTCGCCATCGCCCTCTTGGCCACCTTTCCTCGCCGCGAACAGGTCGGCCTCGAACTTGGGCAACTGGCCGGTGCCGCGCAGGCTCTCGGCGTTGGCGATGTAGGGCGTGTAGCACTCGACGTAACCATGATGCTGCGTCTGCATGTCCAGCATGAACTGGGCGAGCGCACGGTGCAGGCGCGCGGCCGGGCCCTTCATGAAGGCGAAGCGCGCGCCAGCGAGTTTGGTGCCGGTCTCGAAGTCG
>DALYGT010000226.1:0-2798 GCA_031971375.1 Burkholderiales bacterium
GGCCGTCCTTGCGCCAGAAGCAGGCCATCTGCCAGCGTGGCAACGCCTCTCCGGGGTACCACTTGCCCTGGCCGTGGTAGAGCACGCCCCCCGGACCAAAGGCCGCGCGCAGGCGCCGCAGCAGCTCACTGGCGAGGCGTCGCTTGGCGGGACCGTCGGCGGCAGTGTTCCATTCTGGTGCATCAGGGGCGTCGATCGACACGAAAGTGGGCTCACCGCCCATCGTCAGGCGCACGTCGCCGGCGGCCAGTTGCTTGTCGACGCTGTCCCCGAGCGCGAGGATGCTGTCCCACTGCGCGTCGGTGTAGGGCAGGGTGACACGCGGGTCCTCGTGGATGCGCGTGACCCGGTTGACGAACTCCAGCGTTGACCCGGGCGGGCCGATGTAGCTCCCCGTGACGGGCGCGGCGCTGGCGTAGTCTGCGGTGCAGGCAAGCGGGATATGGCCTTCGCCAGCGAACAGGCCGGAGGTCGCATCCATGCCGATCCACCCTGCGCCGGGGATGTAGACCTCGGCCCAGGCGTGCAGGTCAGTGAAGTCCGCAGCCGGTCCCGAAGGGCCGTCGAGCGCGGGCTGGTCCGCGGTGAGTTGGACCAGGTAACCGGAGACGAAGCGCGCCGCAAGGCCGAGGTGGCGCAGCGTCTGGACCAGTAGCCAGGCGGAATCCCGGCACGAGCCGAGTCGCCTCTCGAGCGTCTCCGCGCAGGTCTGCACGCCCGCCTCCATGCGCACCGTGTAGGCGATGTGCCCCTGCACGCGTCGGTTGAGATCGACGAGGAAGTCCACGGTGCCGCGTGGGGTGCGGTCGACACCGGTGAGGAAGTCGCGCAGCAACGGGCCGTCGTCGCGGATCTCGAGGTAGGGCGCGAGTTCCTTGGCCACGGGTTCGGGGTAGGCGAACGGGATCTGCTCGGCGTAGTCCTCGAGAAAGAAGTCGAACGGGTTGATGGCCGTCATCGCCGCCACCACTTCGACCTCCACGGTCATGCCAGCGGTCTTGTTCGGGAATACGACGCGCGCCAGGTGGTTGCCGAACGGGTCCTGCTGCCAGTTGATGAAGTGTCCTGCAGGCTCGATCCGCAGCGAATAGCTGACGATCGGGGTTCGCGAGTGCGCGGCAGGGCGCAGACGGAAGACATGCGGCGTGAGTTCGACCGGCTCCGGGAAGGTGTAGACCGTGCGGTGGTGGATCGAGACGGTGACGGTCATCCGGGCTCCAAGGTGGTTGGCAGGCCAGCGGGGCGCCGGCGGCAACGCGGTCACAAGCAATACGCGTGCCACTGACGCAGCGCAGCGACAAGCCGAGAGAGCGTACGCGGGTGTCAATTTCCTGTGACAATGGCACACAAGCCTCGTGTGCAGGAGCCGCTGCCCGAATGCTGCTGATCGCCCTCAAGACGCTGTTCGGACACCGCATCAAGGTGATCGGCATGGTCATCGGGCTGGCCGTCGCCTCGCTGATGATGACGCAGCAACCGGCGACCATGCTGTCCATCCTCGGCCGCACCTACAGCTTCATCGAGGACGTCTCGCAGCCGGACATCTGGGTCATGGACCCGATGGTCAAGTTCGTCGACGACGCCAAGCCGCTGGCCGATTCCAAGCTCGGCCTGGTCCGCTCGGTGGAGGGGGTGGCCTGGGCGGTGCCGATCTACCGCACCTCGACCGCCGCGCGTCTGCCTGACGGCAACACCGCCAATGCGCTGCTGGTCGGCGTCGACGACAGCAGTTTGATCGGTGCGCCGGCCACGATGCTCAGTGGTCGCACCGAGGATCTTCGCCGCACCGATGCCGTGTTCGTGAACGACGAGGGCGCGCGCCTGCGCTTTGCGCAGAAACTCCCGGACGGCACCGAGCGGCCGCTGCAGGTGGGCGACATCCTCGAGCTCAACGAGCACCGCGCCGAGGTGGTCGGCATCGCCAAGACCGGCGCCACCTTCTCGTCGCAGCCGGTCATCTACACCACCTACACCCGTGCCCGCGACTACGCGCTGCCACAGCGCAAGACCATGTCCTTTGTGCTGGCCAAGGCCAAACCGGGCGAGGACATGGCAGCACTGGCGCGACGTATCGCCGAGCAGACCGGGCTGGCGGCCTATCCGGCAGAGACCTTCAAGGACATGTCGCTCTGGTACTTCATCCGCAACACCGGGATCCTCATCAACTTCGGCATGATCACGCTGGTGGGTTTCATCGTCGGCGCGGTGGTGTCGGGGATCATGTTCTTCAATTTCACCCAGGACAACCTGCGCCATTTTGCGGTGCTCAAGGCGATCGGCGCCTCGCCGCGGCAACTGCTTGGCATGGTGCTGCTGCAGTCGTTCATCGTCGGCGTGATCGGCTACGGCATCGGCGTCGGGCTGGCCTCCGCCATGGCGCTCATCTCGTCGACCTTCCAGATCAAGTTCACGCCGGCACTGCTGGTGTTCAGCGCGGTCGGGGTGGTGCTGATCTGCATCCTCTCGGCGGTCATCTCGCTGCTCAAGGTGCTTCGTCTCGAGCCGGCGGCGGTGTTCAAGGCGTGATGCGATGACTGTTTCGCAGCACGCTGCCTCATCCGCCGACGATAGGCTCGCAGCAGCCCGGCTGGAGAGCGCCGCCAGTCGCGTCGAACCGGTGGTCGAATGCCGCGCACTGACCAAGGTCTACGGCGAGGGTGACACCGCGGTGCAGGCGTTGCGCGGCGTCGATCTGGTGGTGCAGCCCGGCGAGCTGCTGATGCTGGTCGGGCCCTCGGGTTGCGGCAAGACCACGCTCATCTCGATCATCGCCAGCGTGCTCGATGGCAGCGGCGGCA
>DALYGT010000227.1:0-2786 GCA_031971375.1 Burkholderiales bacterium
CTGCCGCGGCTGTTCTCATATGTGCTTCGAGGGCCGCGATGCAAGCGGAGAAGCGGTGTGAAAACCCGACGGCCCGCACCACCCGGCCAAGAAAATCGCGGCTCAAAGCCTCAGCCTGACGCCAAGCTTCATGACTGATATCCACACGCAGGTTCGCCGGCGGGATGTGGTCGGGCAACCCGCCACCGCTGCGCGGCGCAAAGCACATTGGCGTCATGTCATAGGCTGGGGCAATGCCGTACGGACGCCCCTCCTCAGATACAAAGGACAGATTCCCCGCGTGCATGTCCGAATTGCCGATGAGCGTGCCGAATGCCCAGAGCAATTCGGCCGTCTCCGCTGCATCAGTACGGATATGGCGCGACGCCGCTAGACGCCGCGCGATGACTGGCCAGCCACCCGTCCCCGCCCCGACGAACTCCGCATCCAGTGCCGCCAGCGATATCAGGCCACGGCGTCCACTCGCACCAACGCGGTCAAAGCGCTCCACCTCCAGAAAGCGCTGATCGGCATGATCAAGCACGCGTGTCGTAGATGCCGGCAGACCAGCCTCGCGCAAGGTCTCGAGCGCCAGATGCTCGGCCATCAGAAGGTCCCGCCATCGCTCACTGACCGGCCCGTCTTCGACCTCGCTGAATTTGACAATGACATGTCGCGGTCCGGTCGCGGTCGACACGAAGGTGGTGAACTTGGGTTGCTCGCCGGCAGCCGAGGAACCGGGAGTATCCCCGCGCGCGGCCTCCAGTGCCATCCGTCGATACTGCTCACCCCTGTCGGCCGCGCTGACCGGTTCCGGCGGGGCCGCGGCCAGAAAGTGTGCCTTCGCCACATCGCCCAGCAAAAGATTGCCGACCAGATCGTGGCCATGCACCAGCAAAGCGCGCAGCGCATGCGTATCAGTCCAATCGGCAAGGCGCTCTGGCAGCCCAAGGGCTGCGCCGTGGCGCGCCGCGTAAGCCCGCCCCAGATAACCCTGCGGACGCATATCGAAGAGCCACCACGGCAAACCATCAGTGTGAAAGGTATCCCCGCCTTCTTCGTGCATCACAAAGCCGTCTGGCCGTACTGCGATAAGTGTGCCGAGACGCTGGAGCCGTCCCACAGGATCGACCCGGTAGACCACGATGTCGGGCAGTCCCCTGACCACATCGCGCAGTGCATAACGAATGGATCTGGCAGCGCCGATCCGGACAAGCTCCGCAGCCATCGCATTCAGTGCGCGCGACCCGGTCGGCTGACTAACGCCTAATTTTTCAAAGAGTTGTCGACCCGCTAGCGGACCCCTTGACAGCTCGGAGCGGATCGAATCAGCGCGCGACAGCACCATTTTTCAACCATCATGAATAGATACAAGAATGAATTTTAGCGGCACTCCGCCAACCGCGCCAAAGGGTTCTTCGCACGGTTCAGGTGTTCTGCGACGAGTTCAAGTCGAGCGACGATCTCTAAGCTCAGGTGTTCTGAACAACGATCTTGGGGAACTTGGCCGACATGTCGGCACCCTTCTCCGCCACCTTGACAGCGACCTTGCGCGCGATGGCCTTGTAGATATCGCTGATGGCACCCTGAGGGTCGGCGACCACAGTGGGTGAACCGCTGTCGGCCTGCTCGCGGATGCGAATGTCGAGCGGCAGGCTACCGAGCAACTCGGTGCCGTAGTCGGCGCACATCTTGGCGCCGCCGCCGCTGCCGAAGATGTGCTCCTGGTGGCCGCAGTTGCTGCAGATGTGGATGCTCATGTTCTCGACGATGCCGAGGATGGGGATGCCCACCTTCTCGAACATCTTCAGGCCCTTGCGCGCGTCGAGCAGGGCGATGTCCTGCGGCGTGGTGACGATCACTGCGCCGGTGACGGGCACCTTCTGCGCCAGCGTGAGCTGGATGTCGCCGGTGCCGGGCGGCAGGTCGACCACCAGGTAATCGAGCTCCTGCCAGCGCGTCTGGTTGAGCAGCTGTTCCAGTGCCGAGGTGACCATCGGGCCGCGCCAGACCATCGGCGTGTCGGGGTCGATGAGGAACCCGACGCTCATCGCCTGCACACCGTAGTGCCACATCGGCTCGAGCATCTGGCCATCGCTGGTGTCCGGCTTGCCTGAGATCCCCAACATCGTGGGCTGCGAGGGGCCGTAGATGTCGGCATCCAGCATGCCGACGCGCGCGCCCTCGGCGGCCAGTGCAAGAGCCAAGTTCACGGCGGTGGTGCTCTTGCCGACCCCGCCCTTGCCGCTCGCGATGGCGACGATGTTCTTGACCCCGGGAATCAGCTTGACGCCGCGTTGCACGCCGTGCGCGACGATGTCGGTGCGCACCATCACGCTGACATTGCCGACCCCGGGCAGCGCGCGCACCGCACCGATGATCTGCTCGCGGAAGGCGTCGTGCTGGCTCTGCGCCGGGTAACCAAGGATCAGCTCAAGCGAGACCTTGTCGCCGTCGACCTTGACGTTGCGGATCGACTTTTGCGAGACGAAGTCCTTGCCGGTGTTGGGGTCGATGAGCGCCTTGCAGGCGTCGAGGATCTGGGTCTGGTCTGCCACTGGTTGCTCCGGTTCGGTTCTGTTGGGGTCTGGCGACGGGCGCGCGATTGTCTCAGATGACCGGGCGCCGCGGTCAGTTCCGGTAACATCCGCGCTTTCTTGGGGACACCATGACCCGCCGCCTGCTCGTCACCTCCGCGCTGCCCTACGCCAACGGCCAGATCCACATCGGCCACCTGGTGGAGTACATCCAGACCGACATCTGGGTGCGCTTCCAGCGCATGCGCGGCCACGAGGTCTGGTACGCCG
>DALYGT010000228.1:0-2784 GCA_031971375.1 Burkholderiales bacterium
TGATGGCATCGACCAGATGCAGTGCCTGCTGTTCCATGTCAACCAGATAGGCGTCGATCTGCGCACGGAAATGGCGGTAGAAGACCATGCTCGGGATTGCGACGATGAGGCCGAACGCGGTGTTGTAGAGCGCCACCGAGATGCCGTGCGCGAGCTGCGCGGGGTCGGCGCCGCTGGTCGGCGACTGCGCAGCGAAGATCTCGATCATGCCGACCACCGTGCCGAACAGGCCGAGGTAGGGCGCCATCGAAGCGATCGAGCCGAGCGTCGTAAGGTTGCGCGAGAGATCGTGGGCGACCGCGCGGCCCGTCTCCTCGACCGCTTGTTTCATATCCTCGGGCGTGCCCTCGCGACTGCGGATGCCGGCACCCAGCACACGGCCGAGCGGTGTCGTCTCCAAGGCGTCGAGACCCTGACCGGAACGCCCGCAATCGATGGCCTGCTCCAGCACCCCGGCAGGCGCAACGACCGAAGGCCGCAACGAGACCAGACGTTCGATGATGATGGCGAGCGCCAGCACCGAAGCCGCGATCATCGGCCAGATCGGCCAACCGGCGGCTGTGACCATGTCGAGCACAAGAACCTCCCAGAGCAACAGTCCGCGACTTTAGCCTGCGTGACAGCGGGCCGGCAAGCCGCAACACTGTTGCGAGGAGGCACTCACGCCCGGACGCTCGCCCATTTGGGGATTCACAAGTCGTCTGAATGACTTAGATCATCTAGCTTATGAATGGACGAGCTATTCATGCCAATGACACACATCCTCAAAGGTTTTCTGAGCGCTCCACAGAATCTGTGGATAACTCTGTGCACAGCCCACCCCGGACACGCCCGCAGGCCCACTAGAATCGGGCGGTGGCTTAGACTGCACCGGATTCGAGCCGATTTATTGAGCATTAAAAATCAATGGCTTATGAACTGCACCGCACTTGACGCAAAAAACTCGCGTGGGTTATTGACAAACGAATGACAGATGTGGATTGGACCCCCCTCCCGAGCACTGAACCGGACCCCTCGGTCCCGCTCAGCGTGACTGCACTGAACCGCCTCGCGCGCAGCCGGCTCGAAGCGGCCATCCCGCTGCTCTGGGTCACCGGCGAGGTCAGCAACCTGGTGCGGGCGGCCTCCGGGCATCAGTACTTCTCCCTCAAGGACGCGCAGAGCGCGGTGCGCTGCGTGCTGTTCCGCAGCCGCTATGGAGGCGGCGGCGAGGTGGCACTGAGCAACGGCCAGCAGGTCGACGTGCGTGCCAGCGCGACGCTCTATGAGGCGCGTGGCGAGTTCCAGCTGCGTGTCGAGGGTGTGCGTCTGGCCGGGCTCGGCGCGCGCTTTGCCGCGCTTGAGGCGCTGCGCCAGCGCTTGCTTGCCGAAGGCGCGCTCGACCCGGCGCGCAAGCGGCCGCTGCCGGCCATGCCGCGCAGCGTCGGCATCGTCACCTCGCCGACCGGGGCGGCCATCCGCGACCTGCTGCGCATCCTCGGCGAACGCATGCCTGGCCTGCGGGTGGTGCTCTACCCGTCGCTGGTGCAAGGCGACACCGCGCCTGAGTCGATCGCCGAGGCCATCGAGACTGCCAGCGCGCGTCGCGAGGTCGAGGTGTTGATCGTCGGCCGCGGTGGCGGCAGCATCGAGGACCTTTGGGCGTTCAACACGGAGCGGGTGGCGCGCGCGTTGCTCGCCTGCCCGATCCCGACCGTCAGCGCGGTCGGACATGAGACCGACACCCTGCTCTCCGACCTCGTCGCCGATGTCCGTGCACCGACGCCGACAGCCGCAGCTGCACTGGTCTGCCCGGACCGCCGCGCGCTCATCGACCGGCTCGGCACGATCTGGCGACGCCTGCGACGCGAGATGCTGCGGCACGACAACGACCTCGCGCAACGCCTCGACCACCTTTCGGCGCGGATGCTGTCGCCGCTGCAGCGCGTCGAGTTGCAGCAAGAGCGGCTGGCGCTGCTGCGCTCGCGGCTGGACACGCGCTGGCTCGACGGCGCCGCGACGCGGGTCGAGCGGGCAGCCGCAGCCCTCACCCTGCTCTCGCCGGAGCGCGTGCTCGAGCGCGGCTACGTGTGGGTCAGCGACGCGCGCGGAGAGGTGGTGCGGGTCGCGGCCGGCCTGAGCGGCGGCGATGCGCTCGAGCTGCACTTCGCCGATGGCAGCGTGCCGGTCGAGGTCAGCGGATCCAGACGCTCCGCGGCGACGTGAACTCGCGCAGGCCGTGGTACGACAGTTCGCGGCCATAGCCTGAGGCCTTGACGCCACCGAACGGCAGGCGCGGGTCAGAGTGCAAGGGCGCGTTGATCGCCACCATGCCGACCGGCATGAAGCGCGCCAGACGCCGGGCGCGCTCGGTGTCGGCGGTCCAGAGGCTGGCGCCAAGCCCGTAGCGTGTCGCTGCCGCCAGATGCAGCGCATGCGAGTCGCTCTCTGCCCGCACCACGCAGGCGACCGGCCCGAACAACTCGTCATCGAACGCAGGCATGCCCGGCGCGACGTGGTCCAGCAGCGTCGGCGGGTAGAAGGCGCCCGGGCCTGCCAGAACCTCGCCGCCGAGCAGGCATCGCGCCCCCGCCGCAACCGAGTCGCGCACTTGGGCGTGCAGCCGCGCCCGTGTCTGGCGGCCGGCCATCGGACCGACGTCGGTCTCCGGCATTCGCGGGTCACCAATACGCAGCCGGCCGATGGCCTCATGCAGACCCGCCACGAAGCGCTCGGCGACCTCCGGCACCACGATCAGGCGCTTGGGGGCGATGCAGGATTGCCCACAATTGTGGAATCGCGCCG
>DALYGT010000229.1:0-2781 GCA_031971375.1 Burkholderiales bacterium
TCTCCTGGGGCCGCGCCAAGTCGGCGGTGGCGACGATGCCGCGCCACCGCGTGACTATGTTCCGCGGCGGCCACTGCGCTTTTCTGGAAGACCCCGACGCCTTTGTCGCGGGCTTCCGGGCCTTTGTAGCTGACGTCCAAGAAGGGAGGTTCGCATGACCCATTACCAGTCCATTCTGTCGAGCTATGACTCGATTCACCGCTCCCCGCTCAACCGGGCATCGCACGCGATCGGCATTCCGCTGATCATGACCTCGATCATTGCGGCGCTCAGCTATTTCCATCCTTCGGCTGGCGGCGTGTGGCACTATGCTAATCCTGCGACGGTGCTCGCGGTCGCTACCGTGGCGCTCGTCATGTCATGGTCTCAGGCTGCAGGACTCGCCTATCTCGCGCTGGTCATCGGCTGTACGGCCGTCGCGCAGGCGCTGATCACCCACCTGACCGGCTGGTCCGCAGTCGCGATCATTGCTGGCGGCTGCGCGCTCGGCTGGGTGTTCCAGTTCGTCGGCCATGGGTTCGAGGGCAAATCGCCGCAGTTCGTGATGCGACCCGAGAACCTCCTGCTCGGGCCGATCATGATCATGGCCGAACTGTTCCCGGCGATCCGCCCACGCGGTGACGCGTGACCGCCGCCAGCCGTGCGCTGTTCGCCTCTGTTCGCCGTCAGCGCCCATGGCACAGATTTGAGGTTGTGACGTAAGGAGGATTTGGGCTTCGTGGTAGTGACGAAGGGACGAAGATGAAGCCCAAATCCTCCAATGCAAAATCGCCGGTAAAGGCCCCTGCCGAGCGGGTAGTGAAGGACATCCGGCGGCAGACCCGACGCCATTTCTCGGCCGAGGACAAGATCCGCATCGTGCTGGATGGTCTGCGCGGGGAAGACAGCATCGCCGAGCTGTGCCGCAAGGAAGGCATTGCCCAGAGCCTGTATTACACCTGGTCGAAGGAGTTCATGGAAGCGGGCAAGCGCCGGCTGGCGGGAGACACCGCCCGTGCCGCGACCACCGGCGAGGTCCAAGACCTGCGCCGCGAAACCCGTGCCCTGAAGGAATGCGTGGCCGATCTGACGCTGGAAAACCGCTTGCTGAAAAAAAGCATGATCGCGGATGGGGACGACGACGCATGAGGTATCCTGCCTCCGAGAAGCTCGAGATCATCAGGATCGTCGAGCAGTCGCACCTTCCGGCGAAGCGGACCCTCGACCAACTGGGCATCGCACGGCGAACCTTCTACCGATGGTATGACCGCTATCTCGAGGGCGGGCCTGAAGCGCTGGAGGATCGGCCATCGGCGCCGAGCAGGGTGTGGAACCGTATCCCGGCCGATATCCACGACCAGATTGTCGAGCTGGCGCTGGAAGCGACCGATCTCAGCCCCCGAGAACTGGCCGTGCGGTTCACCGACGAGCACCGCTACTTCGTGTCGGAATCGACGGTCTACCGGCTGCTCAAGGCCCATGACCTGATCACCAGTCCGGCCTACGTTGTGGTCAAGGCCGCCGATGCGTTCCACACCAAGACCACGCGGCCGAACGAGATGTGGCAGACAGACTTCACCTACTTCAAGATCATCGGGTGGGGCTGGATGTACCTGTCGACCGTGCTCGACGACTTCTCGCGCTACATCATCGCCTGGAAGCTGTGCACCAACATGCGCGCCGAGGACGTGACAGACACGCTGGACCTCGCCCTAGCGGCTTCCGGCTGCGACAGCGCCACGGTACTGCATAAGCCCAGGCTGCTCAGCGACAACGGCCCCAGCTACATCGCCGGCGAACTGGCCGAATATATCGAGGCCAACAAGATGAGCCATGTGCGCGGCGCCCCGTGCCATCCGCAGACCCAGGGCAAGATCGAACGCTGGCACCAGACCCTGAAGAACCGCATCCTGCTCGAAAACTACTTCCTGCCTGGCGACCTCGAGGCTCAGGTCGAGGCCTTCGTCGAGCACTACAACAACCGACGCTACCACGAGAGCCTGGCCAACGTCACACCCGCCGACGCCTACTTCGGCAGGGCGCCGGCCGTCATCAAACAGCGTGAAAGGATCAAGCGACAGACCATCGAACATCGACGCTTGCAGCATCGCAAAATCGCTGCCTAACATCAAATACCAGACGAGGCCCGCTCTCCGCTAATCTACGCCCCGATCTGCGCCAAATGTTCTGACGACGGACAGTCGGGATTAGCTTAGCAACCTGTCCAGCTTTCCGGCACCACCTCAGCGGGCCCCGAAGCGGAGAATGCTATAATCGCGAGGGCGGGCGGTCCCGGGCGATGGCCGAAACGTCGCCTGCACGCCGTCAATCGCGACACGCTGATGACGCTCGTAGCGATGGGCAACGGTGTCGCGGTGATGATCGAGTCCGACCTCGGCAATCTGCCCCCCGGCGTTGTGGCCGTGCCGCTGAAGGATGCGAAAGGCGCAACCATGGAGATGCTGACAGCCTATCGTGATCCGGGCAACGATAACCCACCGCTGAGGCGGTTCTGGTCGCTACTTAAGAGCCGCTATTCGGAAGGCGGATGAGTGATAGGCAGTGTCCGCTTGGCCTTGAGGAATGCACGGTCCGAAGCGATAAACCGCGCGATCATCGGCGCGATCAGCTTTGCGGGTTCTGCCGGGTGTCCGGTCTCACTGGCCAGCACCTCGGCATAGGCGACGAGGTCACGGTGAATGGCGGCGGGTAGGTCGATTGAGATCCGAACGGGCCGTTCGTCGGCAATGGCGCCGAGTTTCAGCTTGGTCATGGCTCAGTCCCGATACGGTTCGAGTATGA
>DALYGT010000230.1:0-2781 GCA_031971375.1 Burkholderiales bacterium
CCCCGTCGGGTGTCCTTTTCGAAGCGACTTTCGAACGCAGTGAGAGGAGCGAGAAGAAGTGACACCCGAGGTAGTGGGCCGCCCGCCACCGGTTTCAGCCGAGTCTCGCTACCGGCTACGTCCGCCAGAACCCCTGCCGCTCGCCGAGCCAGCGGTCCAGGTGCACCGGGACCATGGGGTCGTCGCGGGCGATCCAGTCCTCAGCCAACTGGGAGGCCTGCTCCAGCAGCGCCACGTCGCGTTCGGGGTCGGCAAACCGCAGCAGCGGCTGCCCGCTCTGCGACTTGCCGAGCAGCTCGCCCGGCCCCCGCAACTCGAGGTCGCGGCGCGCGATCTCGAAGCCGTCGGTGCTGTTGCGGATGATCTCCAGCCGCTTGCGCGCGTTCTCCGAGAGGCCGGGCTCGAAGAGCAGGATGCAGTGGCTCTGCCGTGGCCCGCGCCCGACCCTTCCGCGCAACTGGTGCAGCTGCGCCAGCCCGAGTCGCTCCGCGTGCTCGATGACCATCCAGGTGGCGTTGGGCACGTCGACGCCGACCTCGATGACCGTGGTGGCGACCAGCCAGTCGACCTCGTGGCGCTGGAAGGCGCCCATCACCGCCGCCTTCTCGGCCGCTGCCATGCGCCCGTGCACCAACCCAAAGCGCACCTCGGGGTGCGCCGCACGCAACTCCTCGAACGCATCCGTCGCGGCCCGCAACTGCAGCGCCTCCGACTCCTCGACCAGCGGGCAGACCCAGTAGACCTGGTGACCGTCGCCGCAGGCGCGCGCCAACTTGTCGATCACCTCGTCGCGGCGCGGGTTGCCGATCACGCGCGTCTCGATCGGGCTGCGGCCGGGCGGCAGCTCGTCGATCACGGACACGTCAAGGTCGGCGTAGTAGCTCATCGCCAGGGTGCGGGGGATCGGCGTGGCGCTCATCATCAGGCTGTGCACGCCTTCGCCCTTGCTGGCCAGGCTCAGGCGCTGCGCCACGCCAAAGCGGTGCTGCTCGTCGACCACCACCAGCGCCAGCGCCCGAAACTCGACGCCCTTCTGGAACAGCGCGTGGGTGCCCACCACCACGTCGACCTCGCCGGCGGCGACCGCCGCCGCCAGCCGCTCGCGCTCGGCCTTCTTCTGCCCACCCGACAAGCCCTCGACGCGCACGCCGAGCGGCTCCAGCCACTGCCGGAACTTGGCCAGATGCTGCTCGGCCAGCAACTCGGTGGGCGCCATCACCGCCGCCTGGCGGCCGTTCTCGACCGCGCGCAGGCAGGCCATGGCAGCGACGATGGTCTTGCCGGCGCCGACGTCGCCCTGCAGCAGGCGCTGCATCGGCTGGGCGCGGGCGAGGTCCGCCGCGATGTGCTGCCAAGCGCGCTGCTGCGCGCCGGTGAGGGGGAAGGGCAGGCTGGCCTTGAGCGCGCCGACCAGGTCGCGCTCGGCAGCGGGCAGCGCCGTCGCCACCATCGCCGCCCGCACGCGCCGGGCCAGTCGCAAGCTCAGCCGCTGCGCCAGCAGTTCATCAAAACGCACGCGCTGCCAGGCCGGGTCGTCGCCCGGCGGCACGGTCTGCGGGTAGTGCAGCCGCGCCAGCGCCTCACGCAGCGCCGGCAAGCCGAGCCGCGCACGGGTCTCGGCAGACAAGGTATCGGACCAGTCGAGGCTGGCAAAGGCCGCCGCCACCGCGCGGCGGAGGGTCGGCTGGGCGACGCCCGCAACGGTGGGGTAGACCGCGGTCAGCCCCGACCGCGTCGGCGCTCCGGGTTCGCTGACGCGCATGCGCGGATGCACCATCTCGCGGCCAAAGAGACCACCGCGCACCTCGCCGTAGAGCCGCAGCCAGCTGCCCACCGGCAGTGCCTGCAGTTGTGCATTCGAGAAGTGGATGAGGCGGACGGTGAGCTCGTCGCCGCGCTCGTCGCGGACCTTGCCGATCCATTGCCGCCGTGGCCGCAGCCGCACCTCGCCGTGCACCAGACGGCCCTCGGTCAGCGCGTGCTCGCCGCCATCCAGCGCGCCGATCGGGGTGACGCGCGACTCGTCCTCGTAGCGCAGGGGCAAGTGCAGCGCACACTGCCACGCGTCGGTGAGGCCCAAACGGACAAGCCCGCCCGGTGGCGCAGACCTCGGGGCGGGCTTGTGGCGCGTGGCGGTCCGCCGTGGGGCGGTCACGGCGAACAGCCGGTCGGGTGCGCGCCGGGGGAGGTCACACCCGCCGGCTAGACGACCAGGACGGCATCGACCTCGACCAGCGCGCCGCGCGGCAGGCTGGCCACGCCCACCGCAGCACGCGCCGGGTAGGGTTGCGGCACGTACTCGGCCATGATCTCGTTGACCTTGGCGAAGTGGCCCAGGTCGGTCAGGAAGACCGTCAGCCGCACCGCGTTGGCCAGACTACCACCAGCGGCATGGGCGACCGCGGTGAGGTTGGCAAACACCCGGTGGATCTGCGCCTCGATACCCTCGACCATCAGCATGGTCTCGGGGTCGAGGCCGATCTGCCCGGAGCAGTACACCGTGTCGCCGACGCGTACCGCCTGCGAGTAGGTACCGATCGCCGCCGGCGCGTCCGGCGTCGAGATGATGCGCTTCTCGTTGTGCTGACTCACTTGAGGTCCTTGACCAGGGCGTTGCGGAAGTCCGCGCCGACCGGATCGATCACCACCGTGTAGTGCGGATGGCTGATGCCGGCCGACAGCGCGACACCATATTTGAGCGCCTCTGCCATGTCGGTGTCGAGTTCGAAGCGCATGAAGTGCACGGCGCTGGTCTTCTCCTCGTTCTCGCGCGCGAGGTCC
>DALYGT010000231.1:0-2775 GCA_031971375.1 Burkholderiales bacterium
CAGGTTGGTCACCAGCGCGCCGAGCGCGTCGTTGTCGCCAAAGCGGATCTCGTCGGTGGCGACCGTGTCGTTCTCGTTGATGATCGGGACCACGCCGAGTTCGAGCAACGTGGTCAGCGTCGAGCGCGCGTTGAGGTAGCGCTGCCGGTCGGCCAGATCCTCATGGGTCAGCAGCACCTGTGCGGCGATCAGACCGTGGCTGGCGAAACAACGCTCGTAGGCCTGCACCAGCCCCATCTGGCCGACCGCGGCGGCAGCCTGCAGGTCGTGGACCGCACTCGGCCGCTTGCTCCAGCCGAGCCGCTGCATGCCTTCGGCGATGGCGCCGCTGGACACCAGCACCACCTGCCGGCCATCGCGCACCAGCGCGGCGATCTGCGCCGCCCAGCTCGCCAGTGCCGCGCTGTCGAGGCCACGGCCATCGGCGGTGACCAGGCTCGAGCCGACCTTGACCACCAGGCGGCGTTCGCCCGCCGCCTCGACACCGGTGGTCTGGCCGGTCGCGCCATCTCCGATGTGCGGTGTATCGCCGGTCATGCCTCACCGTCCTCCAGGTCCTGCGTCGGGTCCCATGCCGTCGACGCCCGTCGCGAGTCGGCTTTGGCAGTCCTTGCCGCCTCCCGCTGCGTCTCGATGTGGCGCATCACGGCCGCGGTCAGGTCGGGACAGCCCTCACCACTGATGGCGGAGATGCGGAAATGCGGACCTTTCCATCTGAGACGTCGGAGCAGTGCGGCGCAGGTCGCGTCGCGCTCGTCCTTTGGCAGCAGGTCAAGCTTGTTGAGCACCAGCCAGCGTGGCTTGGCCGCCAGCGCCGGGTCATATTTTTTGAGTTCCTTCTGCAGGGCACGCACCTCGGCGACCGGGTCGGTGTCCCCATCGAGGGGCGCTGCGTCGACGATGTGCAGCAGCAGGCCTGTACGCGCGAGGTGGCGCAGGAACTGGTGACCGAGTCCGGCACCCTCGGCCGCGCCCTCGATCAGCCCGGGGATGTCGGCGATGACGAAGCTGCGGTCGGTGCCCTCGCGAACCACGCCGAGGTTGGGGTGCAGGGTGGTGAACGGGTAGTCGGCGACCTTGGGTCTTGCCGCGCTCACCGCGCGGATGAAGGTCGATTTGCCGGCGTTGGGCATGCCGAGCAGGCCGACATCCGCCAGGACCTTGAGCTCGAGGCGCAACTGTCGATGCTCGCCCTCTTCGCCGGGCGTGGCGAACTTCGGCGCGCGGTTGATGCTCGACTTGAAGTGCAGGTTGCCGAGCCCACCCTGACCCCCGCGCGCCAGCAGCACGCGCTCACCGACAGTGGCGAGGTCGCAGAGCAACTCGTCGGTCTCGGCGTCGAAGATCAGCGTCCCGGGCGGGAAGCGCAGTTCGATGTCGTCACCGCCCTTGCCGTAGCAATCGGCGCCGCGACCGTTCTCGCCGCGCTCGGCGCGGAACAGGCGCTTGTAGCGGTAGTCGACCAGCGTGTTGAGGTTGATGTCGGCGACGCCGTAGACCGAGCCGCCGCGACCGCCGTCACCACCGTCAGGGCCTCCCTTGGGCAGGAACTTCTCGCGGCGAAAGCTGGCCGAGCCGTTGCCGCCGTCGCCGGCACGGACCTCGATGGTCGCTTCGTCGATGAACTTCATGGTCGGTCTTGGTGGCGGTTCGGAGATTCGAGAGCGTCCGCAGGGCAGCGGCGCAAACAAAAAAGCCCTACCGGCACGATAGGGCTTCCTGTGCCGGGGCGGGTCCTGCTCAGGCGGGGACTACGCTCACCGTGCGGCGTTGCTTCTCGCCCTTGACAGTGAAGGCGACACGGCCTTCGGTCAGCGCGAACAGCGTATGGTCCTTGCCCATGCCGACGTTCTCGCCGGGGTGGAACTCGGTACCGCGCTGGCGCACGATGATGTTGCCCGGGACCACAGCCTGACCGCCGTAGACCTTCACGCCGAGGCGTTTGCTTTCGGAGTCGCGGCCGTTACGTGAACTGCCGCCTGCCTTTTTGTGTGCCATTGTCCTGTCTCCTTACTTGGCCGAGATGCTCTCGATGAGCAGCTCAGTGTAGTTCTGGCGGTGACCCATGCGCTTCTGGTAATGCTTGCGACGGCGCATCTTGAAGATGCGGATCTTTTCGCCGCGGCCATGCGACACCACGGTGGCCTTGACCGACGCGCCGACGAGCAGCGGGGTGCCGACCGACACGTTATCGCCGTTGCCGATCATCAGCACCTGGTCCAGCGCCACAGTACTGCCAGCCTCAGCCTCAAGCGTCTCGACGCGGAGCTTGGCGCCCGGCTCGACGCGGTACTGCTTGCCGCCTGTCTTGATCACTGCATACATGTTTAAGGCTCCTTGTTTCGGGCTCTTTTCTCAGTCAGCAGACACGACGGGTGCCGGCTGGTCCGGTAAACCCGCAACTATACCAATCAATGGCTTGTTTGGTAAAGGCTGAAAGTGGTAGCGCGGTGGGCTAGACTCGGCGCCTCTCCGACACCCCGATGCGGGACCCCACGTGGCGCTTCCACTCATCCAGCAGCATCTCGCCGACGACATGGCGGCTGTCGATCGTGTGATCCGCGAACGACTGCATTCCGAGGTGGCGCTGGTCAGCCAGGTCGCCGACTACATCATCTCGGCCGGAGGCAAGCGTCTGCGTCCGGCGCTGGTCGTGCTGTCGAGCCGCGCCCATGGCGTGCGCGATGCCCGTGTCCACGAACTCGCAGCGATCATCGAGTTCATCCACACCGCCACCTTGCTGCATGACGACGTGGTCGACGAGTCGGCGCTGCG
>DALYGT010000232.1:0-2757 GCA_031971375.1 Burkholderiales bacterium
ACGATGAAGTCCATCGGCTTTGGACAGAAGGTGTACCGGTCCTCGACGCCATGGTTGGCGGCATGATGCGCCGACAGTGTCGCGAGCAGCGGCGCGTCGTGCGGGCCTGCGGCGATGCGCTCATCGAGCTGACGGCTGAAGGCATCCACCTGGCCGGTCTTGTAGAGGCAGTAGAGGATGCGGTCGTGCCAGTCGTCGTGGCGCGAGGCTTCGAAGTGCGGGATCGCCTCGTCAAGCCGGCCGAGGTCGTAGAGCAGCACGCCGAGGCTGTAGTGCGCCTGCGGCAGGTCCGGGCGGATGCCGAGCGCGGTCTTGTAGCTGGCGATGGCGGCATCGATGTCGCCATGGTCGCGCAGCGCCTCGCCAAGGTTGCTGTGCGCCTCGGCGTAGTCGGGTTGCAGGCTCAGCGCCTGGCGATAGCTGGCGATCGAATCGACCATCAGCCCGGCGTTGCGCTGGGCGGTGGCGAGGTTGAACCAGGTCAGCGGGTCGGGTTGCTGCGCCAGCGCGTCCTTGTAGAGCTGGATGGCTTCGCCGAGCTCGCCACGGGCCTGCAGCAGCGCCGCGAGTCTGGCCGAGGCCGGAGCCAGTTGCGGCTTGAGGTCAAGGGCATGGCGAAATGCTCTGATCGCTTGCTCGGGTTGTTCCATGGCGGCAAACGCCACTGCCACATTGAAGTGCAACTCGGCGATCGACGGCTTGATCGCCAAGGCTTTGAGAAAGCAGTCGAGCGCCTCGCGATATCTGCCCATCTGCAGCAGCAGGTTGCCGAAGTTGCCTTGCGTCTCGGCGCTCTCTGGCGACAGTCGCGCCGCCCGACCGAGTAATTGCGCGGCCTCTTCGCGACGGCCCAGTGAGGCCTGTGCGGCACCGATCAGGTTGAGCAGGGCCGTGGCTTCGGGGAATCGCATCAGGAGGATGCTGCCGAGCGAGACCACGGTCGCCAGATCGCCGCGCTGCCAGGCGGTGTAAAGCGGTTGCATCTGCGTGCTGGACGGGTTGCTCGACACGCCGTTCTCACTGCCTCTCGAAAGTCACGACAGGGCATTGTGCGGCGAGCGGGCCGTCGCCTGTCGACAGCCGGATCATCTCGAAGTCTCCCGTGCCGTTGTGGCCGAAGAGTGCCATGGTCTGCGCCAGATCCGGGTAATGGAACTTTGCGGCTGAGAAGCGATAAAGGTCAGCAGTCTGGATGTCTTCCATGGCCCAACCGGTGCGTTCGGCCAAGGTCTCCCAGTTCTTGCTGAGGCTTCGCAATTTGAGCCACACCGTACTGATGCGCACGCCGGTTGCCGCGGATTGTTGCATCGACTGGGCAGTGCGAAGCATGAGTTGGCTCATGTCGCTGATATTGCCGGCCCAGAGTTCGGAAGCGACCCGCACCGTCGACTCGTGCTGTGAGGGCGGGCATAGCAAGCGCAACACGACGATCGCCCCTGCAAGGGTCACATCGGCGAGTACCTTGGCAAGCTCGGCTTGCGCTTTTGGGTAGTTCAGCGTGTGGAGACCCGCATCGCAAAGAACGATGTCGAAAGGGCCGTCCTGCGGTGTGAGCGTGAGCCAATCCTTTACATGGACACTCTCCAAGGGGCCCTTCCAGACCTCTGACACGGCGCCGCTGTCGCGCTCGAGGACCGTGATCCGGGACCCTGCGGGCCAATCGAGATCGCGCAATTCCGGTGTCGCTCCAAGGAGCAGAACCTGCGGTGGGGGGGCGCCGACTTGTTGCCCGGCCGTCCATCCGTCGATGCTCTGCTGGAACAAGGCCAGATCACCAGACGAGGGCCTCAGCGGCGGCTTCAGGCGGGGCCAGATCTCAGAGAGCGGTTTTGGCAGGTGGCGCTGCGGAGGTGGGAGCATCGGTTGCAGGCCTGCAAGAGGCTATCCGTATGAGTTCGAGGCCGTTCCGGACTTTAGAGATTGCGTGACGGGGCGGCAAGTCCGGCGGCGATGCCGAGCGCCTCTCGAGAGCTGGGGCACGGGATGTCGCCGGGCGCCGACTCGCCGGCCGAAATCAGGCAGAACCTCGAGGCGCGCACCAGCGCAGGTCGAGGGTGAAGGGGTAGTGCGGATTCGGCACATCCGACAGCGGCTGCTCTTGGCGCTTGTCCGGCGTATGGCCATGTGCCCAAAAGCGAGCGATGCGCCGCCCCTCCGCCTCCAGCGCATTGACCGGACGGTGCGCGTGATTGCGCCCGCCCGGGTGGGACACGTGGTAGGTGCAACCACCGACCACCATACCGCTCCAAGTGTCGAAGATATCGAACACCAGCGGCGCCTGCACGCCGATGGTGGGGTGCAGCGCCGAGGGCGGGCACCAGGCGCGGTAGCGCACGCCAGCGACGCGCTGGTCGGTGGCCTCGACCGGGCGCAGCGGCACCAAGCGGTCGTTGCAGAGCACTTGGTAGCGGTCGCCGCTGGCGCTGTTCAAGCTCACCTGTAGCCGCTCGACCGAAGAGTCGACGTAACGCGCGGTGCCGCCGCTGGTCACCTCTTCGCCCATCACGTGCCAAGGCTCGATGGCTTGACGCAGTTCCAGCACGAGGTCGCCGACGCGGGCGGTGCCCATGCGCGGGAACCGGAACTCGAGGAAGGGCCGGAAGCAGCCAATGTCAAAGGCGTAGCCGGCCTGATTCAGGTCGCGTACCACATCGCGCAGGTCCGACTCGACAAAGTGCGGCAGCATGAAGCGGTCATGCAGCTGCGTGCCCCAGTGCACCAAGGGGTGCTCGTAGGGCGTCCGCCAGAAGCGCGCGA
>DALYGT010000233.1:0-2742 GCA_031971375.1 Burkholderiales bacterium
CTTGTCGGCCACCAGCCCGGCGATGATGCCGAACACACCCAGCAGCGCTGCACCGCTCACGGCGAAAGTGAGCGCACACACTGGATGCTCGATCGGCACCCCGGCGAACAAGAGCCCGACCAGCAGGACCATCACGCCAACGGCGATCCCACGGATCACAGAAGCCGCCGTGTAGGCAAGAAAAAGCTCACCAGCGGTGAGTGGCGCCAGCAGCACGAAGACAAGGTTGCCGGTCACCTTGCTCTGGATCAGGCTCGACGAACTGTTGGCAAACGCGTTCTGGAGGATGCCCATCATCGCCAGACCGGGGATGAGAAAGGCGGCGTAGCCGACACCGTGCGTCTGTTGCAGCCGGTCTTCCAGCACATGCCCGAAGATCAGCAGGTAGAGCAGCGACGTGAGCACAGGCGCCGCCAGAGTCTGGAAGGCGACCTTCCAGAACCGCAAAAGCTCCTTGGCGAACAGCGTGTAGCAGCCGGTGCTGATCATCGGCGGATCAGTGGGCCACGCCGTAGGTGTCGCGGTAGACGCGGATGGCCGCAAGTTCCTGGCTGCGCGCGGGGTCCGATTCGAGCCGGGTAACGAGGTCATCCAGTGTGGCGACGGCGATCACCGGCACGCCTAGCGTCTGCCGCACCTCATCCACCGCAGAGATGCCGGAGGGCCCGCGCTCCATGCGGTCGAGCGCGATCAGCACGGCGGCGACCTCGGCGCCGGCGGCGGCAAGGATGGCGGTCGACTCGCGAACCGAGGTGCCGGCCGAGATGACGTCGTCGACGATGACCAGGCGGCCCTTGAGCGGTGCGCCGACCACTGTGCCGCCCTCACCGTGGTCCTTGGCCTCTTTGCGGTTGAAGCTGTAAGGCACATCGCGGCCGCGCGCGGCGAGTGCGATGGCGATGCTGGCGGCTAGCGGGATTCCCTTGTAGGCGGGCCCGAAGAGGCCCTCGAAGGGCACACCCGTTGCCAGCAGCGCGTCGGCGTAGTGCTCGCCCAGGCGTGCCAGCCCGGCACCTGTGCAGAAGCGTCCGGCATTGAAGAAATAGGGCGATCTGCGGCCCGCTTTGGTGGTGAACTCGCCGAACAGGATTGCGCCGGCATCGATCGCATCGTCGATGAAGGCCGCGGCGGTATGATTCATGGGCTGTACGGGGCTGAGGCGCAGGTTGCCAGTAAGCGCCGAAAGCTATCACAAAGCCCACCACTGCAAAGCCGCCCGCCTCATGCGCATCGTATCCGCCAACCTCAACGGCATCCGCTCGGCGCGCGACAAGGGCTTCTTCGAGTGGCTCATCGCGTCCGGCGCGGACGTCTGCTGCGTGCAGGAGATCAAGGCGCAGGAGGTCGACATCGGTGACGACCTGCGCCGGCCTACCGGCTACGTCGCAGCGTTCCATGCGGCCGAGAAGAAGGGTTACAGCGGCGTGGGCATCTACAGCCGACGCGCGCCAGACCGCATCGTGACCGGCGTCGGCATCGCCGACATCGACGCCGAGGGTCGCTATTTGCAGGCGGACTTTGGCAACCTGTCGGTAGTGAGTCTTTACTTACCTTCTGGTTCGAGCTCGCCCGAGCGGCAGGCTGCAAAGTTCTCGTTCATGGAGCGCTTCTGGCCGTCCCTGACCGCGTTGGCCCGGTCCGGTCGCGAGGTGATCCTCTGCGGCGACTGGAACATCGCCCACCGCGAGATCGACCTCAAGAACTGGAAGGGCAACCTCAAGAACTCCGGCTTCCTGCCCGAGGAGCGTGCTTGGTTGAGCCAAGTCTTCGACGAACTCGGCTGGGTCGACGTCTACCGACGGCTCTACCCCGACGCTGGCGAGACTGCTTACACCTGGTGGAGCAATCGCGGACAGGCGTATGCCAAGAACGTCGGCTGGCGCATCGACTATCAGATCGCGACGCCGGGCATCGCTGCCGCGGCTTGCGCGGGATCCGTCTACAAGGACCGCAAGTTCTCCGATCATGCGCCGTTGGTCATCGATTACGAGAGCGGTCTGCCGTGAGGAGGGCGCCACCGCTGGGGCGGCGTTCCGTGGCTGAGCAGGGCGGGATGAACGGGTCGCGATGCGGGTTGCGGGTGCCGGCTCTGTCGAGGACGCCTTCTTGAAGGCCTTGGCGACCGCGTGGCAAGGCATCGCGAGGGCATTTGCGACGCCTTCGGCCGCGACGCTGTTCTTCCTCGGCTTCGGTTGCGGGTTGCCGTTCCTGCTGGTCGGCTACACGCTCTCCATCTGGTTGCGCGAGGCGCGATACGACCTCGGCGCCATCGGCCTGATCAGCTACGCCACGCTGTTCTACGTCTTCAAGTTCGTCTGGGCGCCGCTGCTGGATCGCTACCCCGTGCCGGTGCTCGGTCGCTTGGGTCGGCGCCGTGGCTGGATGCTGCTGAGCCAGGCACTGCTGGCGGTCGCGTTGCTGGCCATGGCCATGACCGGACCGCAGGCATCGCTCGGGCTTTTCGTCGGGCTGGTCGGGCTAGTGGCGCTGGCCGGTGCTACGCAGGACACGGTGGTCGATGCCTACCGCATCGAGATCGCCCCGGTAGAGGCGCAGGCGGCGCTCGCCGCCACCTACACGCTGGGCTACCGACTGGCGCTGATCGCTTCGGGCGCTGGTGCGCTCTATCTGGCCGATGCCGCTGGCTGGCAGGCGGCCTACACGTTGATGGCCGCGCTGATGCTGTTGCCGCTGGGTGCTGCGCTGCTCGCCCGTGAGCCTTCTGATACCGCGCTCGAGCAT
>DALYGT010000234.1:0-2738 GCA_031971375.1 Burkholderiales bacterium
CAGCGTGCCTGGCGCGTCGCGCGTGTGGAGCGTGGAGAGGACGCGGTGCCCGGTCTGCGCTGCCTTGATGGCGATGTCGGCGGTCTCAAGGTCGCGGATCTCGCCGACCATCAGCGTGTCAGGATCCTGCCGCAGAAAGGCACGCAACACCGTGGCGAAACCAAGGCCGACCCGTTCGTTGATATTGACCTGGTTGATGCCCGGCAGATGCATCTCGGCCGGGTCCTCGGCACTGGAGATGTTCACGCCGGCCTGATTGAGCCGCGCCAGCAGCGTGTAGAGGGTGAGCGTCTTGCCGCTGCCGGTCGGCCCGGTGACCAACAGCATGCCATCGGGTCGCTCGAGTGCCTCGAGCACGGCCACTTTCTGCGCTGGCTCGAGCCCGAGCGCGTCGATGTGCAGTTGACCACCATCGCTGCGCATCAGCCGCAGCACCACCTTCTCGCCGAACAGTGTGGGCAGCGTGCTGACGCGCATGTCGACCGCGCCGACCGCGTCCAGCACGACGCGCATGCGGCCATCCTGCGGCCGCCGCCGTTCAGCGATGTCGAGCCGCGCGAGCACCTTGATACGGGATGCGAGGCGCTCACGCACGGCGAGCGGCGGCTGACGTGTCTCGTAAAGCACGCCATCGCGGCGAAAGCGCACGCGATATATCTGCTCGTAGGGCTCGAAATGGATGTCGGACACGCGCTCGCGCACTGCTTCTTCAAGCAGGCCATGCAGGTAGCGCGCGACCGGGGCGTCGCCGCCGGTGGCGTCGGATCCGGCGCCGTTGGCAGCCAGAGCCTCGACGGTGCCCGAGCCGTCGGCAATGGCATCCCGACCGATGGCTGCCTCATCGCGGCTGCGGGCATCCGCGGTGAGGCGCTCGAACAGCGCTTCGCTCGCCGCCGCGACCGCCTGGGCATCGGCCGTCACTACTTCGAGCAAGTGCCCTGTGCCGAAGCGGATCGCCTCCAGCAGTTCGCGCCGGTCGCCCTCGGCCACGGCGATGCGCAGCACGCCGTTGCGCACCGACAGCGGCAGGCAGTCCCCCTTGCGCAGCCAGCGCGGGTCGAACAGCGCAGCTGCCGCTGGCTCGGGCACCATTGCAGCGCCAACCGCCGCCGCATCAGTGGCAATCAGAGACGTTGAAGGTGCGGCGATGACCATGTCGCCATCCTGCCCGTGCGCCTGTTGCCACGCATCGGCCAAATGACCGCCGGCGGGCCGTGCTGCTCAGTCTGCCGCGGGATTCGCCTGTGACGCCTTGACCCGCCGCAGCCGCACAGAGCGTACTGCGCGGTCCTGCACCGACAGGATCTCCAGTGTCACGCCGTCGAGCTTGAGACTCACCCCGGCCTCCGGCAGGTCCTGCAGATGCTCGAGGATCAGCCCATTGAGCGTCCGCGGCCCCTCCAGGCTCAGGTGCAGCCCGAGCTTGCGGTTGAGGTCGCGCAGCGGCGCGCTGCCGTCGATCACCCAGCCGCCGTCGGCGTCCTCGGCCCAGGCCGTGGTGCGGTGGGGCGACTGCGTGGTGAACTCGCCGACGATCTCCTCGAGCACGTCCTCCAGTGCCAGCAGCCCGAGTATCTCGCCATATTCGTCGATGACCAGCGCCATACGCTCGCGCTGCTCCTGCAGCGACTGCAACTGGCTCAGCAGGTTGCTGCCGGAGGGTACGAAGACCGGCGGACGCACCTGCGCCTCAAGTGCCTCGCGCGAGAACTCGTCGCTTTCCCACAAGTGGAGGATGCGCCGGACGTGCAGGAGTCCCACCACATCGTCGGCGCTGCCACGGCAGACCAGCACGCGATTGTGGTGGCAGGTGGCGAGCTGATGCCGCAGGTCGTGGTCGTCAGCCTCGAGGTCGATCGACTCGATCTGCTGGCGCGGCACCATGATGTCGTCGACGGTCGTGCCCTCCAGCTCGAGCAGGCTGAGCAGCATGCTCTGGTGCTTGGCCGGGATGTAGCGGCCCGCCTCCAGCACAAGCGTGCGCAGCTCCTGTTGCGTCAGCGGCTGCGGACCGGAGGCGGGGGGCTGCAATCGCAACAGGCGAAGGATGGCCTGTACGAACAGGTTGACGAACCAGACCACCGGCGACAGCAGCCGCAGCAGCGGCGACAGGATGTACGAGGAAGGCAGCGCGATGCGCTCTGGATAGGCCGCGCCGATGACCTTGGGCGTGACCTCGGAGAACACCAGGATGGCGAAGGTCAGCAGCAGCGTCGCCAGAGACAGCGCCCACTCACCTTCGCCGAACAGCCGGAGGGTGATGATGGTGGTCAGCGTCGCGGCCGAGGCGTTGATCAGGTTGTTGCCGAGCAGGATCACGCCGAGCAGCAGGTCGGTACGTTCGAGCAGGGCCTGCGTGACCTGCGCGCCGCGCGAGCCGCCGGCTGCGAGGTGCTTGAGGCGATACCGGTTGAGCGCCATCATGCTCGTCTCGGCCATCGAGAAGAAAGCAGAGAGCGCAAGCAGGACCACAAGGGCACCGAGGAGGGCGCCAGTCGACAGATTGTCCAAGCGGGTATTGCCGAACGCGACCTGCCGAGTATGGGGAGCGCAAGCCCCTCCCGCAAGCCCCCGCGATGATGCCGCGCAGACGCTCGGTGTGGCTTACACCACCCGCCCGAGCATGATCTCCGCCACAAAACGCGCGCCGATGTAGGCGAGCAGCAGCACGATGCAGCCGGCGATGGTCATGCGCGCGGCGATGCGTCCGCGCCAGCCCCCCACATGCCGGCCGAGCA
>DALYGT010000235.1:0-2738 GCA_031971375.1 Burkholderiales bacterium
TCCCCAGGGCACCCGCCTGTTCGGCAAGGTCACCAACATCACCGACTACGGTGCGTTCGTCGAGATCGAGCCGGGCATCGAAGGTCTGGTGCACGTCTCCGAGATGGACTGGACCAACAAGAACGTCAACCCGGGCCGCGTCTGCCAAGTCGGCGACGAGACCGAAGTCATGATCCTCGAGATCGACGGCGACCGCCGCCGCATCTCGCTCGGCATGAAGCAGTGCCGCTCGAACCCGTGGGACGAGTTCGCCGCAACCCAGACCAAGGGCGACCGCGTCCGTGGTCAGGTCAAGTCGATCACCGACTTCGGCGTGTTCATCGGCCTGCCGGGCGGCATCGACGGCCTGGTCCACCTGTCCGACCTGTCGTGGTCGGAAGCCGGCGAAGAAGCGGTCAAGCGCTTCCGCAAGGGTGAAGAGGTCGAGGCGGTGGTGCTTGCCATCGACGTCGAGCGCGAGCGCATCAGCCTCGGCATCAAGCAGATCGAGGGCGACCCGTTCTCGAGCTTCGCCAGCAGCCACGACAAGGGCAAGATCGTCAACGGGACCGTCCGCAGCGTCGACGCCAAGGGTGCAGTGATCGCCCTCGACGGCGATCAGGAAGGCTACCTGCGCGCCTCTGAATGGTCGCGCGACCGCGTCGAAGACCTGCGTGCGTTCCTCAAGGAAGGCGACAGCGTCGAGGCGATGGTGATCAACGTTGACCGCAAGAACCGCTCGATCCAGCTCTCGGTCAAGGCCAAGGATGTGGCCGAGGAGACCGAGGCCATGAAGCAGTACACCGACAGCCCGGCCAGCACCGGCACGACCAACCTCGGTGCCCTGCTCAAGGCCAAGCTCGACGGCGGCAAGAGCGAGTAAGCGCGGAGGCCACACCAGGTGACCAAGTCCGAGCTGATCGCGCAGTTGTCGGTGCGTTTTCCGCAGCTGGTGCTCAAGGACGCCGAGATCGCGGTCAAGACGATCCTCGATGCCATGTCGCAGACGTTGTGTGATGGCGACCGGATCGAGATCCGCGGTTTTGGCAGCTTCAGCCTGAACTACCGTCCGCCGCGTCAGGGGCGCAACCCCAAGACCGGCGAGACGGTACCGGTTCCGGCCAAGTACGTGCCGCATTTCAAGGCCGGCAAGGAGCTGCGTGACCGTGTCGACGAGAGCGCCAGGCTGGGCTGACGCCCCGCCGCTCCCCACGAAGGCTGCCCCAGGGCAGCCTTCTTTTTTGCCGGCGGACGGCGCCAGGGCCGAATCGGGTACAGTGGCGCGACTCGGCTGGCGCTGCGCCAGCCGCATCGACCAGGACCACGACTGCCGGACACCATGGAGACTCCCCTCACCACCCGACTCGCGCGGATCGCGGCGTGGCTGGTCAAGGGCGTGCTGTTCCTGCTGCTGCTCGGGCTGGCGATCAAGAACAGCGACCCGGTCACGTTGCGCTACTACCTCGGCCTCGAATGGCAGGCGCCGATGGCCCTTGTTCTGTTCGTGTTCTTCGTCGCCGGCGCACTGATGGGCCTGCTGGCGATGCTCGCCCCGTGGGTGCGTCAGCGCAGCGAGATCCGTCGCCTGCGCGCCGAACTGGCGCACACGGTCACGCGGGACGGCAACAATGCTTGAGATCGAATACTGGTGGCTGGCAGCGCTGCCAGCGTTCTTCGGACTCGGCTGGGCTGCGGCCCGCATCGACATCCGTCAGGTCATCCGCGAGGCGCGCGACCTGCCACGCGCCTACTTCCGCGCGCTGAATCTTCTCGTCAGCGACGACGCCGAGCGCGCCACCGACGTGCTGGTCGAACTCGCCCGTGCCGAGCGCGGCAACACCGAGCTGCAACTTGCGCTGGCCGGCCTGTTCCGGCGCAAGGGCGAGACCGACCGCGCCATCCGCATCCACCAATCGATGCTCGCCGAGGGTGGGCTCTCGCCGGAGGACAAGCAGAAGGTGACGCTGGAACTGGCGCTCGACTTCCTCGCCGCTGGCCTGCTCGACCGCGCCGAGACCGAATTGCGCCGATTGCACGGCAGCCCGCAGGAGGCGCGCGCACTGCAGGCGCTGCTCAGCCTCTACGCCGCAGAACGAGAATGGGACAGGGCGATCGAGACCGCTCGCCGCCTCGAGGAGGTCACCGGCCACCCGCGTCCCCAGGAGATCGCACAGTACTGGTGCGAAGTCGCTCAGCACGCCTTCAACCACTCGGATGACACCACTGCGGCCCGCGCGGTGGAGGCGGCACTCGCCGCCAACTACAAATGCACACGCGCGAACCTGATCGCTGGCCAGCTGGCACTGCGCCAGGGTGATGCTGCACAGGCGTTGGCCCGCTGGCAGCGCATCGAGGCGCAGAACGCCGAAGACCTGCCGCTGGTGGCCGGCCTGATCGCCGACACCGCACTCAGCCACGGAGCGGACAAGGCCGGCGAGGGCAAGGCCGCGGTCAACCTGCTGCGCGGCTACTGGCAGCAGGCGCCGACCGTCGATGTACTCGACGCTGCACTGCGCGTGGTGCTGGCGGTCGAAGGCGAGGCGGCGGCGCGCGCGCTGCTTGACGAGGCGGTGCAGCAGCGGCCGTCGATCCTCGCCGTGTCGCGCCAGCTCGAGCATGGCGGCCCGCCCGATGTCGCCACGCTGCGCCAACTGCTCGGCCAGCACACCCGGCGTCTGTCGCAGTACCGCTGCAAGGCCTGCGGATTCCGCGCCCGCTCGCACTACTGGCAGTGCCCGGCCTGCTCGGCCTGGGAGAGC
>DALYGT010000236.1:0-2706 GCA_031971375.1 Burkholderiales bacterium
GCTCGACAGCAAGAACCCGCAGGTGCGCGAGGTGGTGGCCGGCGCGCCAAGGCTCGAAGATGATCTGGACGACGCCGCGCGCGCGCACTTCGCGGCCTTCCGCAACGGTCTGGAGGCGGCCGGCATCGAGTACACCGTCAACCCCAATCTGGTGCGCGGCCTCGACTACTACAACTACACCGTGTTCGAGTGGATCACCGACCAACTCGGTGCGCAGGGCACGGTCTGTGCCGGCGGGCGCTACGACAGCCTGATCGAGCAGATCGGCGGCAAGCCGGCGCCGGCCTGTGGCTACGCCATGGGCGTGGAGCGCCTGCTCGCGCTGATGGAGGGCGCGGGAACCTCCTTGGCTGCCACGCCGTCCGACGCTTACATCGTCCGGGTGGGCGAGGTGGCGGAGGGCTTCGCGGCGCAGGTGGCCGAGCAGTTGCGCGACGCCGGTCTGCACGTGACCTTGCATTGCGGCGGCGGCAGCTTCAAGTCGCAGATGAAGAAGGCCGATGCCAGCGGTGCGCGCTTTGCACTCATCGTCGGTGACGACGAGGCGAAGGCTGGTCACGTCGCGGTCAAGCCGTTGCGTGGCGCCGGCGAGCAGCAGTCGCTCGCGCCGGCCGAGGTCATCGCGCACCTGCGTGCAGGGTCGGCCGACATCGCCCCCTCTGGCGCGTAAGCCGCATTCCTGAGAGACTCGCGCGCCGCTGGGCGCTGCAAGACCAGAGCCACCAACGCTCACTCAACCCAACATCGCGACCCATACAAGACCACATCCGATACAACAGCCCTCATCGCGTCACGTCCGCCCCGCAGGTCCAGGCAGCGTGGTGTGAACCGGGGCACCGGCACAGGCAAGGACACAGACAGGCATGGCAGCTTTCGACCTCGAAGAACAGGAGACCCTCGACGAGATCCGCGCGTGGTGGAAGCAGTACGGGCGCTGGGTCAAGCTCGGCATCGGTGCCATCCTCATCGCGGCGGTCGGCTTTGGCGGGTGGCAGTACTGGCAAAAGTCGCAGCGCGATGCCGCTGGCGGTCTTTACTTCCAACTCGAGACCGCGTTCGACAGCCGTGACACGGTCAAAGTGCGCGACCTCGCCGACAAGCTCGCCGCCGACTACCCGCGCTCACCCTACACGCCGCGTGCACAGATGCTCGCCGCGCGCCGCGACCTCGAGGCCGGCAAGGTCGCCGACGCCGAAAAGCGTCTCAAATCGGTGATCGCCGACGCCAAGGAACCGATCTTGCGCGACATGGCGCGCCTGCGCCTGTCGTCGGTGCTGCTCGACGAGCGCAAGCACGAGGAGGCGCTCAAGGTGCTTGACAAGCCGGAGGTGCCGCAATACGGCCGCCTCTTTGACGACCGCCGCGGCGACATCCTGCTGGGGCTGGGCAAGACCGCAGAGGCGCGCAAGGCTTGGCAGACCGCCTTCGACGCCGCCACCAGGGACAGCGCCTTCAAGGCATGGCTGCAACTCAAGCTCGACGCCCTCGGCGACGAGGCCAAGTGATGCGCGCAGGCCGCGCCGTCCGCTTCACTGCTCGGCTTGCCCTGCCGGCGCTGCTCGCCGGTGTCCTCGCCGGTTGCGGAGTGCTCGACCCGCTCAAGGCGGTTCCCGGCACGGTGGTCGGTTGGTTCGGTGGCTCGGAGAGCATCACGCCGCTGCAGTCCTTCAAGGCCGAGCTGCCGGTCAAGACGGTATGGAAGGCCAGCGTCGGTGGCTCAGGCAACTACGTCTTGGCGCCCTTGGTTCTCGAGGACCGCGTCTGCGCTGCCAGCGTCAAGGGCCGCGTCACCTGTCTCGAGCTCAAGACCGGCAAGGAGCTCTGGTCGGCCGACCTCAAGCTGCCCCTGTCTGCCGGTGTCGGCTACGACGGCAGTCGCCTGCTGGTGGTGACGCAGGACAGCGAGCTCATCGCCTTGCAGCCCGCTGACGGCAAGGTCCTCCTCAAGGCACAGGTCTCGGGCGAGATCCTCGCGCCGCCGCGCGGCCTGCCCGGCCTCATCGTCATTCGCAGTACCGATGGCCGCGTGCAAGGCCTCGACGGCGAGACCGGCAAGCGCAAGTGGAGCTATCAGCGCCAGTTGCCGCCGCTCACCATCCGCAGCCAGGCCGGTGTGCTGATCGACCGCGACCGCATCTACGCCGGGTGGCCTGGCGGCAAGTTCACCGCCTTGTCGGTGGACAAGGGCGCTGCCTTGTGGGAGGTCACGGTGGCCACGCCCAAGGGCAGCACCGAGCTCGAGCGAATCGCCGATGTGATCAGCGAGCCGGTGGTCAACGGCGAGCGTGTCTGCGTGACTGCCTTTCAGGGGCGCACGGTGTGTATCGACCGTGACCGCGGCCAGCCGATCTGGGCGCGTGACATCCCCTCGAGCAACTCGGTCACCTTTGACTTCAAGCGCGCGTATGTAGTCGACGACAAGGGCGTCGTGCATGGCCTCGAGCGTGCTTCGGGTGCAAGCAACTGGTCGCAGGATGCGTTCAAGGGACGCGCCCCCGGCGGCCCGCTGTCCTACGGCGACTACGTCTGGTTCGGTGATGTCGAGGGCTACGTGCACCTGATCGACCGCGCCAACGGCGTGTTGCGCTCGCGCACCCAGGTCGACAGCTCGCAGATCCTGCTCAACCCGATCCAGACGCCAGCCGGCGTACTCGTGGCGACGCGCGACGGCACGCTGGCCATGCTCGACGTCGACGCGGCCAAGTG
>DALYGT010000237.1:0-2692 GCA_031971375.1 Burkholderiales bacterium
CGCGCCAAAGCCGAGCGTTCGGCTGACCCGGGCATCGAGGACCAGCGCAGCGGTCCGCGCCTGGCAGGCCGTGGCGAAGACTTCGAGCGCGCTGCGCAAGCTTGCAGCGGAGAGTTCCGAGTCGCTGATCAGGCGGACGACCTCGTAGCAGACCTGGGTCGCTTTGGCCTGTCGCAGATTCTGCGCCTCGCCGACCCGGCGGTACCAAGCCGTCTCGGCTTCCAGACCTGATGCACGGGCGTGCAGCTTGGCGAGGCGCACCCGAACGCGGTCGAACTCGTCACCCTCGAGCAGTTCATCGCTGGTCGCCAGTCCAGGCAAGGCGAGGGCGGCGTCCATGCGCTGGACCAGCAGCACGTATCCGCGGAACACGATCAGGACAAGACCAACGAGCAAGAGCAGTACGCAGACCATCTGCAGCATCAGCATCGAAGAGCTGCGTTCGAGGAACTCGCGGCGCATGCCGCCTGCCAGCTGGCAGGCGGCATTGCCATCCTGCAGTTCCAGACAGACGCCAAGCAGGCGATCGACGTAGTCGGTGAACTCGCCGTGAATGGCCAGGCTGCCCCAGCCAGACAGCAGTGCGGTCGCCACGCAACTGCCGACCAGCCCTGCAAGCGCCATGTAGAGCGGGTGGGACCCCCGCGGCAGATGGGAGACAATACCGCTCATGAGCCTGTTCGTATTTGCCGCCCTCGCCTTGTCGCTGCTGTTTGCTGCGGTCATGGGTTCATGGTACGGCGGAGTGACGTTCTATGCGATACCTGTTGCCATCGGTTCGCTCGGGCTTGGCATCCTTCTGCAGGCCCGTTGGATAGACCGCCGTCGCAAGCCTTTCATGCGGCAAGGCTCTGCCACCGGGGCGCTTTGGGCCAGCGAACTGTGCGACACCATCCCGCAGGCAGCAGCCATTGTCCGCGGGCCAGTGGTCAGCTTCGCCAACCGCGCGTTTCTCGATGTGCTGGGCTTGGCCGGCCGCGGTGACGAGGTGCTGGGCCTGCCCTTCACCAACCTCCTGCACCCAAGTGATCACGAACGATTTGCCGATATGCTCGCAGCTTCGGCGGAGGGCCTGCCGAGGGGTCAAGACCAGGTCGTGCGTCTGATGCGTGGGGGTGGCGGCATTCTTCGCCTCCACGCGAGTTCATCTCCATTGGAATCGGAACCTGGCACCCATCTGCTGCAGTTCAGTGTCGATGCGTCTTTGGGGGCTGGCGGCCAACCGTCCGAGGGCGAGCTTGCGGAGGCCCTCGACCAACTCGACCTGGTGTTCTTCAAGACCGACGGGGCGGGCCGCCTGCTGCACGCCAACCGCGCCTGGGAGCGATTCACTGGTCGACGCCTCGCCGACAGCCGCAACCGGCCGCTGCCGGCCCCCTGCCACCCGGATGACCGAGACGCGCTCGAGCAGGGTCTGGCCCGAATCGCCCGCGGCGATGTCGACCGGTTCTCGTTGGAGGTCCGTTTTGTCCACCTGGCAGGCAATGTGATGCGTGGAACGCTGCGTGCCAATGCCTGCTTTGATGCGGGCGGCGACCTGCAGGCCATCGCCGGAACCATCTTCGAGGTCGACCGCCGGCGCAGGGAAGAGGACGGCCCTGGATCGCGGCGTTACGTCACCACGCTGCTCGCCAACGTGCCCGGCATGATCTACCGCGGTCTCAACGATCCCGACTGGACGATGGAGTTCGTCAGCGACGGCTGTTTGGAACTGACCGGCTATGAGCCATGGGAGATCGTCGGCAACCAGCGCGTGAGTTTCGGCAGCCTGATCCACCCCGAGGACCGGGAATTCGTCTGGTCGCAAGTACAGGCGGCCATCGAAGCACGCCGCACCTACCAGATTGCCTATCGGCTGGTGCACGCATCGGGGCGTACCTTGCGCGTCTGGGAGCAGGGGCGGGGCATGTTCTCGGCGCAGGGCGAGTTGCTCTCGGTCGAAGGCTTCATCACCGACCTCGACATCCGCAGCAGCACCGAGGAGCGGACCCGCAACCGCGTCTGGTTCGACGCCCGCACCGGCATGTCCAGCCGCTCGGTGTTCACCCAACTGCTGGTGTGGACGCTGCATCAGTCGCGGCTCCGCAACCTGCGCTTTGCGGTGCTCTGGGTCGACATCAACGTCCCCGCGCTGCGGCAGATCGCCTTCTCCAGCGAGGTCGCAGAGACCCTGCTCGACACCGTCGCCCGGCGCTTTCGCACAGTCAATGGGCCCGGCGCACTGGTCACCTACATGGAGGATTGGCGATTTGCAGTGCTGCTGTCGGATTTTCGTGCTGACGGCCGTGGGCGGCAGATGACCGCGGCGCGAGATGTCGTCGGGGCGACCACGCGCATCGCCCAGCAACTGGCCACCGAGTTGTCGACCAGCGTCATGGTCGGTGGGCAGCAGGAGCCGGTCGAGGTGGCGATCGGCATCGCCCTCAGCGGGCCGCGCCACGTTGACGCGGAGTCGCTGTTGTCGTCGGCCCGCGAGGCTTCCTTGCAGGCCCGGGCGCTCGGCCCGGTGCGCTGCGAGTTCAGCGAGGGTTGAGCCGGTCTGGCTACTCGGGGTGCGTGCCGGCCTCGACTGGCTCACCGTTGTCGAGGCGCGACAGCCACTCCACCACGGTCGGCTTGTAACGCACCAGGCCCTTGTACTCGGCGAGGTCCTGCGGCAGGTCGCGCCGCAAGCGGTGCAGCCCCCTGCCCC
>DALYGT010000238.1:0-2684 GCA_031971375.1 Burkholderiales bacterium
ACAGGATCGATTTCGCGAGATTCACCGGATCACCTCCTTTCATGCTGTTACCCGACTGGGCGTGCACGTAAGATAGGCCCGCTGACACCATTTCGCCAACAAAAGACAGCTTCCAGAAGCGCTGGATGCGTCAAGGCCGCGACGCCCGACTGCAACCCAGTTGCGACCGGGGCATGCCCAGTCCGATGCGGCAGACGTGACAAGGGGACTTACTTGGATCGACGGGATCTCCTGCGGCGCGGCGCGGCTCTCACGCTCGGCAGCTTGGCGGCGACCGGAGGGGGTGTCACCCTCGGGCTCGGCGGAGAGGGCAGCGAGGCGCTGGCCAAACCGATGCAGCCGACCGCCACCGGCTGGGTCTGGGACGACATCTTCCTTACCCCGTTCTTCTCGCCGACGCACCCGGAGCAGCCGGAGCGTGTCGCGGCGATCCGCCGCATGGTGGTGGCGCGCGGGCTCGACCGCGAGCTGGTCCCGCTGCCGATCCGCACACCGAGCGAGGACGAGCTGCGCCTCATCCACACCGATGCACACATGGCTGGCATCCGCGCCCACCACGGCGAGACGATCGACCGGCTCGGGCGCGCCGGTGTCGGCGCCGCCTTGGCCGCCTGCGATGCCGTGCATCAGCGCCGGGTCCGCAACGCCTTCGTATGCTCGCGGCCGCCCGGGCACCACGCCCGCAATGACGGCGAGGTGGTCGGTTTCTGCCTGTACAACAATGTCGCCATCGCGGCGCGCTACCTGCAGCGCACGCTCGGCTACCGGCGCATCCTAATCGTCGACTGGGACTACCACCACGGCGATGGCACCGAGCACTTCTTCTACAGCGACCCGTCGGTGCTGTTCTTCGACACGCACGACTGGCGCGCCTACCCGCGCACCGGCGACCCGTCGCGGCGCGGCGCCGGCGAGGCGGTCGGCAGCAAGATCAATGTCGACCTGCCCTGCGGCGCAAATGACGCACAGATGCTGGCCGCCTACGACGAGCGCCTGATGCCGGCTGCCGATGCGTTCAAGCCGGACTTCGTGCTCATCTCCGCAGGCTTTGACAGCCGCGCCCAGGATAAGCTCGGCTGCTTCGATATCACCGATGCCGGTTATCGACAGATGACCGAGCGCGTACGCGCCATCGCCCGCCGCCACTGCGGCGACCGCATCGTCTCGGTGCTCGAGGGCGGCTACAACTTCGAGGGCATCGCCAGCGGCGTGGCCACGCACGTGCAGGCGCTGATGCGTTGAGTCGGCATCGCAAGTGGCTTCGCGCGCAAGGTCGTGTGCAAGGAGAACGCAAGGTTCGCGTCGGACAATCGAGCCCGTGCTGAGACAGGCCCTCATCGCTCTGACCGCCATCGCCCTGCTGGCGGCAGCGCCTGCGCGCGCCGCCGACGTGGTGCCGATCACCCTGCGCGCCGCCATCGACCGCGCGCTCGCTGCCAACCGCGACCTTCGTCAGGCTGACGCACTGGTGACCGGCGCCGAAGCGGGGATACGCATCGCTGGCGTGCGGCCCAACGCCAACCTGTCGATCGATGCGCTCAAGGTGCGTCCGACGCGGGGTTTCGCCGGGGACCGGCCGGACACCGTGGTGCGGCTGGAGCAGACCTTCGAGCGCGGCGACAAGCGCGAGCTGCGCCTTGCCCAAGCCGGTTCACTCCTCGAGGCCGCGCAGTCCGACCGCTCGGACACGCTGCGCCAGTTGCGATCGGCGGTGGCGGGTGCCTATTGGCAGCTCAAGTCGGCGGAGGCGGCGGTCGCCCTGGCCGAGTCGGACCGCCAGAGTTACGCTCGACTGATCGAGCTGGCGAGACTGCGGCTCTCGGTCGGAGACCTGTCCGGCACCGATCTGGCCCGCATCGAGGCCGAGGCGGCAAGGGCATCGACCGATGCGGACCTGTTGCAGACGCAGCGGCGTGACCAGCAGGTCGCACTCGCCGTGCTTCTCGCCGATGAATCCCGCGCAGGCGTGATCGCCACCGTCGACGAGTGGCCACAGCCGACCGAAGAACCCCCTGCGGATATCGATGCGGTCGTCGAGCGTCGGCCCGATGTCATCGCCGCCCGGGCCCGCCTCGACGCTGCTGCCCGGCAGATCGAGTTGGCGCGTGCGCAACGCACCCGCGACGTCACCGTCGGCGTGCAGGTCGAGCGCGACGAGACCCGGGTCAACTCGGTCGGTCTTGGCATCAGCGTGCCGATCTTCACCGGCAACGACTTCTCCGGCGACATCGCCGCCGCCATCGCCTCCGAGACCTCGGCGCAGATCGCACTCGAGCAGGTCCGCTCGGCTGCGCTCGCCGAGCTTGACCGTCTGCGCGTGCGCCTCGAGGTCACCGCCGCCGCCGCCCGGCGCTACCGTGACGAGATCGTTCCCGGCACCGATCGCGCGACGGCCGGGGTCCGCTTCGCCTACGAGAACGGTGCAGCGACACTGCTCGATCTGCTCGACGCCCTGCGTTCGCAACGTGCCACCCGGCGCGCTGCGGCGGACGCCTATGCGGCCCATGCCACTGCCCGGTCGGCGTGGCAGGCCGCCTTGAATCTGGATGCCATGCCATGAAGAGACCGCTCCAATTGCTCCTCGCCGTCGTCGTCCTTGCCAGTCTCGGTGTTGGCGCCTGGACGCTGTTCCACGGCCACAGCGAGGTTGACAGCGTCAAGGCGATCGAGAAGCCCAGCATCGC
>DALYGT010000239.1:0-2657 GCA_031971375.1 Burkholderiales bacterium
AGACCCGTGTCGGCCTCGACTACAAGGAGCTGACGCGCGACGTCGGCCCGGGCGATACGCTCTTGCTGGCCGATGGTTTCATCACCATGACCGTCGACAAGGTCGAAGGCAGCGAGATCTTCTGCACCGTGGTCCAAGGCGGCATCCTCTCGAATAACAAGGGTGTCAACCGGCTCGGCGGCGGTCTCTCGGCGCCGGCGCTGACCGACAAGGATCGCGAGGACATCAAGACCGTCGGCGCGATCAAGGCCGACTATGTGGCGGTGAGTTTCCCCCGATGTGGTGCCGACATCGACCAGGCGCGGGCGCTGCTGCGACAGACCGGTTGGGACGCCAAGATCATCGCCAAGATCGAGCGCGCCGAGGCCATCGAGGCGTTGGAAGAGATCCTCGATGCCTCCGACGGCATCATGGTGGCGCGCGGCGATCTGGCTGTGGAGATGGGCGATGCGGCCGTGCCCGGTCTGCAGAAGCGCATGATCAAGGCAGCGCGGGCCAAGCGGAAGCTGGTCATCACTGCCACGCAGATGATGGAGTCGATGATCGACAACCCGGTGCCGACGCGTGCCGAGGTGTCCGACGTCGCCAATGCCGTGCTCGACGGCACCGATGGCGTGATGCTGTCGGCCGAGAGCGCGGTCGGCAAGTATCCGGTCGAGACCATCTCGGCCATGAACCGCGTCTGCATCGAGGCTGAGAAGGTCGCCGAGTTCGTGCCCGAGAAGGACTTCGAGGGCAAGGACTTCAGCTCAGTCGAGCAGTCGATCGCCTTGGCGGCTGTGTTCGTGAGCGCCCACTATCCATTGCGCGCCGTTGCTGCCCTGACCGAATCGGGCACCACCGCACTCTGGATGTCGCGCTTCAACCTCAACCTGCCGGTCTACGCGCTCTCGCCCAACGTCGAGACGCGGCGTCGCGCGTCGCTGTTCCGCGGTGTCTATCCGATCCGTTTCGAAGAGGCCTCGACCGACCCCGAGGTGGTGCTTGCGCGTGCCGGTGAAGAGCTCAAACGCCTCGGCGTGGTCGATGCTGGCGACCTTGTCGCGATCACCATCGGTGAGCCGATCGGCCAGCCGGGGGGCACCAACACCTTGAAAATCATCAGGATCCCCTAGGAACGACCATGGCGCTCATCTCGCTCCGTCAACTGCTCGACCACGCCGCCGAACACGGTTACGGCGTGCCGGCCTTCAATGTGAACAACCTCGAGCAGATGCGCGCCATCATGGAGGCGGCGCACAGGACCGACTCACCGGTCATCGTCCAGGCCTCGGCCGGCGCCCGTAAATACGCCGGCGCCCCCTTTCTGCGCCACCTGATCCTCGCCGCCATCGAGGAGTTCCCGCACATCCCGGTGTGCATGCACCAAGACCACGGCACCAGCCCCTCAGTCTGCCAGCGCTCGATCCAGCTCGGCTTCTCCAGCGTGATGATGGATGGGAGCCTCGGCACCGATGGCAAGACGCCGACCGACTACGACTACAACGTGCGCGTCACCCGCGAGGTTGTCGCCATGGCCCACGCCTGCGGTGTCTCCGTAGAAGGCGAGCTCGGCTGCCTCGGCTCGCTGGAGACCGGTACGGCGGGTGAGGAGGACGGGGTCGGCGCCGAGGGCGTGCTCGACCACTCGCAGCTGCTCACCGACCCGGAGGAGGCAGCGCGCTTTGTCGCCGAGACGCAGGTGGATGCGCTGGCCATCGCCATCGGCACGTCGCACGGCGCGTACAAGTTCACGCGCCCGCCCACGGGCGATATTTTGGCCATCGACCGCATCAAGGCGATCCACGCGCGCATCCCCAACACGCATCTTGTGATGCACGGCTCGAGTTCGGTCCCTCAGGAGTGGCTCAAGATCATCAACGACAACGGCGGCGACATGGGCCAGACCTATGGCGTGCCGGTCGAGGAGATCGTCGAGGGCATCAAGCACGGCGTGCGCAAGGTCAATATCGATACGGATCTGCGCATGGCCAGCACCGGCGCGATCCGGCAGTTCTTCAACCAGGACCGCAAGGAGTTCGACCCGCGCAAGTACCTGGCCAAGGCGACCGCCGCCATGCGCGATATCTGCATCGCCCGCTACGAGGCCTTCGGCACGGCTGGCAAGGCCAGCAAGCTCAAGCCACTGTCGCTCGAGGCGATGTTCCAGCGCTACGAGAAGGGCGAACTCGCTGCCGTGGTGCGCTGAGCCGTTCAGGCGGATCGGCTGGCGAACATGCCGTCACCCGCCTGCACGAAGCTCTCCAGCGTCTTGCGGATGAACTCGGCGTCGAGGTCGCGTTCGATGAACACCAACCGCGTGCGATGGTCCTCGTCCGGCCAGTCATCGAGCGTCTCGACCGGATAGAGCGTGTGCTGCACGGCGTGCACCACCAGCGGCCGTGACTCACCGATCGCATTGACGATGCCCTTGATCCGCAACAGGTTCTCGCCGCGGAAGGCGCACAGCATCTCGAGCGCGGCGCGCAGGTTGTCGCGCTGCACGGGCTCGTCGAAGGTGACGCAGAACGACTGCACACGGCCATCGTGGGGGCTGCTCGTGCCAGACCGCGGCGGTGGTGCGATGCCGCCGATGCCCTTGACCGCGACAAAGCGGTCGGCAGCCAGCCAGCGCCGCGCGTCGCTGCCCACACCGGGCCGTCGCTGCACCCCGCCGA
>DALYGT010000240.1:0-2648 GCA_031971375.1 Burkholderiales bacterium
GGGGGCATCGATTGGCCGGCAGCCCAGGTGTGAACGGACTTTGACGCGGCGCAAAGAGGCGCTGTCCGGCTGCCCGATGGACGTCCGTCGCGGACTGCGCGAGACTCGCGCTTCCAGGCAGACACGACCACCATGTCCACAGCGTTCAAATCATCGCTGACCAGCCAGTTCCCGGTCCTGACGTCCGATCCGCGCATCAACAGCCTGCTCGGCGCCGACGTCTGGACCTATCGCAAGTCGGCCACGCCTTTGGCGCTGACATTCAGCTTCCCCGGGCGCGATGCCCTTTGGGATACGGACGGCTATCCCTTCGGCAGCGAGCCGGACAGCGACCTCTACCGCGGGCTCACGGCATCCGAGCAGGTGCAGGCGCGGCAGGTGTTCGCCGAGTGGGCCAAGGTGGCCAACGTCAAGCTGACCGAGGTCCTCGACAACGCCAAGGGGGTCGGCGATATCCGCGTCGCCTTTACCGACGTCAACACCGACCCGGCCGACGGGGGCTCCACGCTCGCTTACGCCTACACCCCTGGCGATGCCCCTTACAACGCCGACATCTGGCTTGGTGGTGACCAGTCCCTCGACGGCCTCAAGGTGGGTGCCCTCGGTGGGCACACCCTGCTGCACGAGATCGGGCATACGCTGGGGCTCAAGCATCCTTTCGATGTCGAGGAGGACGGGTCCGGTCGCGTATTCAACGCCACGACCCTACCCACCGGCGAGGATTGCCTTTTCAACACGGTGATGAGTTACGACGCGCTGCCGGGACAGAGCTACTCGGAGGCGAGCTTCTACCCGACCACCCCGATGCCCTACGACATCCTGGCCCTGCAGCACCTCTACGGGGCCAACCTGTCGACCGGCAAGGGCAACACCGTCTATGCCTTCAACGACCGTACCGAGTATTTCCAGACCATCTGGGATGCCTCGGGCAACGACACCATCACCTACGCGGGTTCTTCTGCCAGTTGTCTGATCAACCTGGAGCCTGGCAACTACAGCCAATTGGGTCGGCAGGTGACCTTCACGTCGTCGAATGGTGACCCGATCAGCGATGCCGAACATTTCGCCACTGTTGCGATCGCCTTCGGCTGCTTCATCGAGAACGCCATCGGCGGCGCGGGGAACGACACGTTGCTTGGCAACGCGGTGGCCAACCGCCTCAGCGGCGGTGCTGGCAACGACTACATCCTCGGCGGCGGCGGGGCCGACACGCTCACCGGCGGTGCCGGCGCGGATCGCTTTGTCGTCGAGGCGATCGGCAGCCTGTCCGCCAACGCCAAGTCGAGCGACACGATCACCGATTTCAAGCCCGGCGGGGACGTCATCGATCTCGGGACCATCGGTTTCAATGTGGGGCAGACCAAGCTCTTGCGCGGCGAGATCAGCCAGGCCGAGGCCAACCGTCTCGCGACGTCCTTCTTGCACTTCTCGGCCACGGCGCCGACGGCCGGTCAGGATGCCACCGGCGATGTCCGGTTCAGCAAGGGCGTGCTCTACATCTCGACCAACGCCGACATCGCCCCCGAGGGTGTCATCACACTCACCGGCGTCACGCGTCTCTCGGCAACGGACCTCATTCTCAATCAGGCCTGACCCTGAACCACGTCTGAGTCGCGGGCGTCTCGTCGCGTTCGGGTGTCAGGCCAGCAGTCTGACACCCACCGCCAGCGTCACCAGCTCGAACACGCGTTTGACCCAGGCGTTGCTCTTGCCGATGGCGTAGTGGCTGCCGAGATAGCCGCCCACGAACGAGCCGACCAGCAGCGCCGGGATCCACGCCCACGCCACTTCGCCGATCGTCCCCAACACCAGCGCGCCGGTGCCGTTCCAGACCAGCCCGCACAGGGCCAGGGTGTGCGCAGTGGCGCGTTTGTAGTCGAGTCCGAACCACTTGACCTGCCACAGCGTCAGCACCAGCCCCGAGCCGCTGGACAGCGAACCATTGAGGATGCCGATCACAAAAATGCCGAGCGCGCCGAGCGCGAGCCCCGTGCCGCCGCGGTTGCGCGGGTCGGCTGTGAGGCCCAGCTGCGGCCGCGCGATGCTGTAGAGCCCCATGCCGATGGTCAGCACGCCGAGCGCCTGCTGCGCGAGGTCGCCGGGCACCTCAAGGATGTAGCGCGCGCCGAGCACCACACCCGGTACGCCGGCCAGCAGCAACACTATGGAGAGATGGCGCTCGAGGCTCTCGCCTTGCAGGTGGCGCAGCGTCGAGCCCAGGCCGAGCGCCACCGTGGCGATCTTGTGCGTGGCCAATGCCAGCGCGAATGGCAGGCCGAGAAAGATCAGCACCGGGAACTGCAGCAGCCCGGCGCCGCCGCCCGCGAGCGCAGAGAACCAGTTGGCGACCAGCGCCGCCGCCAACAGGAAGGCCTGGTCGGCCAAGGTCAGGGCGTCAAGGGGCATTCAGCGGAGCGCCGGGCACGCAAACAAGCGGGGCGCAAAACCAGTGGCGGGCGGCCCACTACCTCGGGTGTCACTTCTTCTCGCTCCTCTCACTCCGTTCGAAAGTCGCTTCGAAAAGGACACCCGACGGGGGCCGCCAGCGACTGTTCATCGCGCTCCACTCTCGGTCGCTGGCCGGGAGAGCGGTGGTGGGGCTTTCGCAGCAGACTACGGAGTCATCTGCAAGGAAGCCCCACCGCCGG
>DALYGT010000241.1:0-2644 GCA_031971375.1 Burkholderiales bacterium
CCCGATTTCTGGATCGATTTCACCAGCTGAAGGAGCACCCCCATGCATCGCATCGACACGAGCGGGAACGTCAACAACCGCTTCCACCCCGGAAACCCCGCCACCGGCCAGCAGGCCACGCTGGTCGATCAGGACTGGCTCAACGCTGTCCAGGAAGAGATCGTCGCGGTCATCGCCGAGGCGAACATCGAGCTGGTCAAGGGCAACAACCGCCAGATGGCCGACGCGATCGTCGCGCTGGTCGCCGGCGACGTGTGGCTGTTCGCGCGCACGCCGACCGCCTTCGTCCCCCCTGAGGACCGCGGATTCCTCGTCGGCAGCCTGACCTTGCCGGATGCCGCCAGCCTGAGCCGCACCACCGACTACTCCAACGCCGTGGTGACCCGGCTGCGGCAGAACGCGGAGGTGACGCACATCACCCAGTTCATGGGGCTGGACTTCATCGCCGGAAGCAGCCAGACCAATGTCGGCACCGTGTTTGTCGTGCTCACCGACTGGGACGAGCGGCCGGGGCAGAAGGCCATCGACCTGGTCAAGACCTACACTGGACAGATCGCCGGCCTGCGTGAGGGCACGGTGCGCTTCAACAACCCGCCACCGATCCGCGGCATCGGCACCGCAGGCGGCTTCGAGGCCTTTGTCCAGAGCCGCGCCAGCAACGAGCCGGAAGCCTTGGCCACGGCGGTGAACGCCTTCACCGATGCACTCAAGGCCGACCCGTTGCTCGCCGACATCCGCAGCACCTTCAAGCCAAAGCTGGCGCAGCTGCGCATCGACGTCGACCGCGAGAAGGCCCTCTCGCTCGGCGTCTCGCTCGACGACCTCTACGCCACGCTGCAGGCGACCATCGGCGCGCTGTATGTGAACGACTTCAACCGCTCGGGGCGCACCTTCAAGGTGCAGGTGCAGTCGGAGGCGGAGTACCGCAGCCGGCCCGAGGATGTGGGCAGACCCTATGTGCGGGGCGCTGGCGGCGCCATGGTCCCGCTGGCGGCGCTGGTCAGCGTGCGGCCGGTCACCGGGCCGGAGTTCCTCGAGCGCTTCGACGGCTTCCTCGCTGCCAAGGTGCTGGGCGGCGGCATCCCGGGCAGCAGCTCCGGCGACGTGATCCGCCGCGTCGAGGAGATCGCGGCGCAGACCCTGCCCGAGGGCTACACGCTGGCGTGGACCGGGCAGGCCTTCCAGGAGAAGCGCACTGGACGCGCCGCGCTGGTGGCGGCGGGCTTTGCGGTGGTGATGGTGCTGCTGATCCTGGCCGCGCAGTTCGAGCGCTGGTCGCTGCCGCTGGCGGTGGTGATGTCGGTGCCCTTCGCGCTGCTGGGCGCGCTGCTGGCGGTCGCGGTGCGACAGATGCCGGCCGACATCTACTTCAACGTGGGGCTCATCGTGTTGGTCGGGCTGTCGGCCAAGAACGCCATCCTCATCCTCGAGTTCGCGGCGCAGAAAGTGGCAGCCGGGCTGAGCCCGGCCGAGGCCGCGCTCGAGGCTGCAAAACAACGCTTCCGCCCGATCATCATGACCTCGATGGCGTTCGTGCTCGGCGTGGTGCCGCTGCTGTTCGCGCAGGGCGCGGGTGCCGGTGCGCGGCAGTCGATGGGGACTGGCGTCTTCGGCGGCATGCTGATGGCCACGTTTGTGGCGCCGCTGTTCGTGCCCCTCTTCCTCCGGCTGCTGACGCGGGCACGCGGCGGTCGCCCTGACGCCGAGGGCCTGCGCGAGGTGGGTGGGCCGTGATGCGCAGACTCGCTGCCCTGCTAGCGGCTGCGGCGCTTAACGCCTGCGCTCCGCTCAAGCCTTTCGGCGAGCCCGAGACCGCGCTCCCGGCCGACTACCCGGCTCGCCCGGATGCCGAGGTGGCGGCGCTGGCCAACGAGCGCTGGTGGACGCTGATCGACGACCCCGACCTGCCGGCGCTGGTCGACACCGCGCTGCGCAACAACCGCGACCTGCGCCGCGCTGTGGCCCGCATCGACGAGGCCGATGCGCTGCTGCGACTCAACGGCGCCGCGCTGCTGCCGCAGGTCAATGTGGAGTCAGGGGTGGCGCGCAGCCGCGTCACCGAGGTCGGGGCCGTGCCGTTGCCAGCCAGTGCGCCGGTCTACCGCACAGACCAGCGGCTGGCGGTGACCACCAGCTACGAGGTCGATGTCTGGCGGCGGCTGCGCGACACGCGCGAGGCCTCGCGAGCGAGCGCGCTCGCCAGCCGCGAGGCAGCCGATGCAGTGGCGATGACGCTGGCCGCGACCGTCGCGCAGACGGTACTGGGCCTGCGCGCGACCGATCTCTCACTTGAGCTGACACGCCGGACGCTCGGCAGTCGCGAGGAGACGCTGCGCCTGATCCGCGTCCGCCGCAGTGAGGGCCTCGGCAGCGAACTCGAGGAGCGACAGGCCGAGGCGGCGCTGGAGAGCCTGCGCGCGCAACGCTTCCAGTTGGAGCTGACGCGAGACTTGCTGCAGAACCAGCTCGGCGTGGTTTGCGGCGAGCCCGGACGGCGACTCGCGCCGCGCGCCGACCTGGCCATGCCAGAAGCCCCGGTGCCCCCCGCAGGCCTGCCCTCTTCCCTGCTGGAGAGCCGGCCGGACGTGCGCGCCGCGATGGCCCAGATGCAGGCCGCCCGCCTGCAGACACAGGCCGTGCGGGC
>DALYGT010000242.1:0-2626 GCA_031971375.1 Burkholderiales bacterium
CAGCGTGCCACCGACATGGCGCGGCGGATGGTCACCGAGTGGGGCATGAGCGATGCGCTCGGACCGATGGTCTATGCCGAGAACGAGCAGGAGGTCTTTCTCGGCCGTTCGGTGACCAGCACCAAGAACGTCTCCGAGGCGACCCAGCAGAAGGTCGATGCAGAGGTGCGGCGCATCATCGACGAGCAGTACGCCCTCGCGCGTCGCCTGCTCGACGAGAACCGCGACAAGGTCCACGCGATGGCCAACGCGCTGCTTGAGTGGGAGACCATCGATGCCGATCAGGTCAACGACATCATGGAAGGTCGCCCGCCCCGCAGCCCCAAGCCGAGCACGTCGTCCAAGCCACCGGCTTCGGGTGGCGGCGGCGCTGCCGCACCCGTGACGCCCAGCGAGTCGCCGGCCTGATGCCTGTCGGCGTAGCGAAAAGGCCCGCGATGCGGGCCTTTTGCTTTCTCACCTGGCGGCTTTGTTGCGGGCTTTTTGTCACAATCCCGACCTATGACCATCATCCGGCCTGATGTCGCCTTGCACTGTGGCGCGCACCGCCTCGACACGTCGCGACCGCTCATCATGGGCATCGTCAATGTCACGCCCGATTCCTTCTCCGATGGCGGCCGCTTCGTGGCGACCGGCGCCGCGGTGGCGCACGCGCGCGCACTGGTCGCGGCGGGCGCCGACATCCTCGACATCGGCGGTGAATCGACTCGCCCGGGAGCCGAGCCGGTCCCGCTGGCCGAGGAACTGGACCGCGTCCTGCCGGTGATCGAGGCACTCGCGGATGAGGGTGTGCCGCTCTCCATCGATACCTACAAGCCGGAGGTGATGTCCGCCGCCGTCGCTGCGGGTGCCAGCCTGATCAACGATGTGTTCGCGCTCCGCCAGCCCGGTGCCCTCGAGGCGGCCGCAGCCAACGACGCTGGCGTTTGTCTGATGCACATGCAGGGGACCCCGCAGACCATGCAGGTCGATCCGTACTACGCCGATGTTGTCGGGGAGGTCGCGGCCTTCCTTTGCGAGCGCATCGCCGCCTGCGAGGCCGCCGGCATCGACCGGGAGCGCATCGTCGTCGATCCCGGCTTCGGCTTTGGCAAGACCACCGCGCATAACATCGCGCTGTTGAACGGCCTTGGCGAGATCATTCGGCGCACGGGCAGGCCGCTGCTAGCGGGTCTGTCGCGCAAATCGGTGCTCGGCCGGATCACCACGCGGGAGAAAGCCGCCGACCGCGTCGCCGCCAGTGTCGCGAGTGCGCTGGTCGCTGTGCAGAAAGGCGCACGCATCCTGCGCGTCCATGATGTCGACGCCACGCTGGACATGGTCCGTGTCTGGCAGGCACTGGAAGTCACGTGACCCGGCGCTGGTTCGGCACTGACGGCATCCGCGGCACCGTCGGCGTGGCGCCGATGACACCGGAGTTCGTCATGCGACTGGGTCACGCCTTCGGCGCGGAACTGCAGCGTGGGACTCGCGGCGGGCGGCCAGCCGTGCTGATCGGCAAGGACACCCGCATCTCCGGCTACTTGCTGGAGGCAGCACTTGAGGCCGGTCTTTCGGCGGCCGGCGTCGATTCACACTTGGTCGGGCCCTTGCCTACACCCGGCGTCGCCTACCTCACGCGCGCTTTGCGGCTATCCGCTGGCATCGTCATCTCTGCCTCGCACAACCCCTATCCGGACAACGGTATCAAATTCTTCTCGGCGGGCGGCGAGAAGCTGCCCGATGATATGGAGTCGCGCATCGAGGCACGGCTCGAGGAGCCCTTGGCGTGCCGTCCAGCCGGCGAGCTCGGGCGGGCCTTCCGTGTCCAGGATGCTGCTGGCCGTTACATCGAGTTCTGCAAGAGCACCTTCCCGGCCGATCTCGATCTGCGTGGCCTCAAGCTGGTGGTCGATTGCGCGAACGGCGCCGCTTATCACATCGCGCCGCACGTGTTCCACGAACTCGGCGCCGAGGTGGTCCCGCTGTTCAATCAGCCTGATGGCCTCAACATCAACCGCGAGTGTGGTGCCACCCACCCGCAGGCGCTCGCCGAGGCGGTCGTCGAGCATCGCGCCGACGCCGGTATCGCGCTCGACGGTGACGCCGACCGTCTGATCATGGTCGATGCCTTTGGGCACCCGGTCGATGGCGACCAGCTGCTTTTCGCGATCGTCCGTCAGCGCCATGCGACGTCGCCGGTGGCGGGCGTGGTCGGAACGCTGATGAGTAACCTCGGCCTGGAGCAGTCGCTGGGGCGGCTGGGCATCGCGTTCGAGCGAGCGGGTGTCGGCGATCGCCATGTCATGGAGCGGTTGCGCGAGCGCGGCTGGCTGTTCGGTGGCGAGTCGAGCGGGCACATCATCTGTCTTGACTGTCACACCACGGGCGACGGTCTTGTCAGCGCACTTCAGGTGCTCGCGGCCATGGTGCGTGCAGGCGCCTCTTTGTCTGACCTCGTCGCCGGGATGCCGCGCTTCCCGCAGGTGCTTCGCAACGTCCGCTTGCGGCCCGGTTTCGACTGGAAGACCCACGCCGCCCTGCAGGAGGCCATTGCCGAGGTCGAGTCGGCGCTGGTCGGGCGTGGGCGATTGCTGGTGCGGCCTTCGGGTACGGAGCCCTTGCTGCGGGTGATGGTCGAGGCCGA